>CAYVAP010000028.1:0-16578 GCA_964449365.1 uncultured Bacteroidia bacterium | reverse complement strand
AAACGTGATAGTCAGTTTTTTTTCTGTAACCCTGGCATTCTGCACAGCCTACTTATACCCTTATTTCCTTATACCCTTATTTCCTTATACCCTTATACCCTTGACCGTTCATATAGGTGAGTCTCATCCCATCACTCTCCTCGGTAGGCCTGATGATCAGGCGCGATCAGGTCTAGCTCTACCCGACGATTTTCGGGGCGGCTGGTAAAATCGCTCAGGCGGGTATCGCGGTGGATTTTGCCATCGGAATAAACCCGTGCGTATTGGATATCCTGGCGGTAGCAGAGGTATCGCTTGACCGCAAAGGCGCGGGTAACTGGCAGGGTACGGCTGGGATCCGGGTCGCTCACCGCATCGGCGTAGCCTTGCACGGCAAGGTGGTAGGCAGGATTGCGACGTAGCACCTGGGCCACTTCATCTAGGACAGACTCGCTCTCGGCGGTGAGGCGATCGCTGCCGGGCTCGAAGTAGATGCGGTCCATCGCATTGCGGACGATTTCGAGGTCTTCGCTAGAGATGCGCTTAAACTCTACCGCTTCGGTTTGAGTGGGCTCGGGCTCGACGCGGATCATGTCTTCGCCTTCATCGGAAGCCTGTTCGTACTCGAAGGGGTTGCTTTCCTCCGCCTCTACCATGGCATCCTGCACCTGAGGGGTTTGGTCGGCAGGGCCGGTCATGGTCGGCGTATCGTCGATGGGACAGCCGAGGTACATGGCACGGCCAGGCTTGTCTATACAGAGGTCATCGCGGTCGGGCACCCCGTCGCCATCGGCATCAGCAATCTCTGCCAGCATCAGCGAATCTTTTTGGGCAGGATCTTGTTCTTCGATCCTGATCGGCTCGACCATCTCTGTGCCAGGGATGCCAAAGACAAACCCTACGGTGTGGGCGAGGTGCTGGATGTTGCCCGCCCCCAAGCCTTGCTTGTAGGTACTTTGCAGCATGATGGCAAAGTTTTCTTGCAGTTGCAGCTTCAGCCCGGCACTGAGAGGCAGATAAGAACGTACATTGTTGCTCCCAGAATTGATCCCCACCCCCAGGCCGATGAAGGGCGCAAACAGCGCGTCTGGCTTACGGTAGAGGCTACTGAACTTAAAGCGGATGAGCGCATTGACGTCGATCAGGGAGGTGGTCACCTCGCGGCCCGATTCGAGGGGGTAGCGCAGCTCGGGCACAAAACTGACCCCAGAACTGAGATCGAATCGACTGCCCAGATTAGCATGTGCCCCCATGGTGATGCCCGGGTTGAAGCCGCTGACGTCGGTCAGGTTACCAGTCTGAGGCCCTTGATAATCGATAAAGACACTCGACAGCTCGGCCATAAACCGACGCTCAGGCTGCTTTCGCTGGCTGCTACCTGTCTGGGCCATCGAGGCGCATCCGGCCAGGCACAGGGCAATGGTGATAAAGGTGCTTCTCCAGGTCATTGATTCAAAATTGAGCAGATCAGGGACAAGCCCGATCAGAATGGTTACTCCTCATCCGCAAACTCCCGGCCACTTTACCAGAGGCCGTAAGAAAATGTGACACAATCCGTGTCATCGCCCCATCGTCCCCACCACATCGGTGAAGCGCAGAGGTAGAGGGAGGGTTTCATTCCTGTAAAGAGGAAATAACAGAAAAGAAATATCACGGATTTCCTAAACACTCTTCGGTATCTTTGTATCCTTCTGTATACACTGCTGATACACCGAGTGTTCAGTCAACTCTCTAGCAACGCGAAAAGAACGCTCATGGTATGCGCCCCGCTTGGGAGGTCAGTTCAACCCGATTTTTGGTCAAAAAGGGAGCCGCGGGCGCTAAAAAATCAGTTCAAAATCTACCCGGCGATTTTGCTGGCGCACGACCTCATCGACGTTGGCAGCGACGGGCTTGGCCTCTCCCATGCCGTCGGAGGTGATGCGGGCCTGACGAATGCCATGGGTGTAGACCAGGTAATATTTGACCCGAAAAGCGCGCATCACCGAAAGGGTGAGGTTGTCGCGCTCGGAGCCGGTGTCATCGGTGTGGCCGCTGAGCACCAGGCGCACATTGTTACAGGTTTTCATCAGATCGGCCACGCGATCGAGGCGCCGCTTGGTTTCGCCGCTGAGTTCATCGCTCGCGTAGGCAAAGTACACAGGCTCTATGTCCATCTCTGAGAGACTCACGCAGGGCGCGCCTTGCGCAGCGTCGGCGTCGGCCCCCCCTTGGTCAACCAAGCTGCCAGCGTCATCTGTTTTAGTAGGAAAGGTCAGCTCCTCCTCGTCGGAGTAGGTCGAGGAATCTTCGGTGGCTCCCCAAGGATCAGCCCCCAGGTCATCCACGATGGCAAGGTCATGGTTGAGGTCGCCCTCAACCGTCTCTTCGGCCATGCTTTCTTCCCCCGGTATGCGATCTTCGGGCGGGCAGCCCAGCAGATTGGCATCTCCGGGGGTATCGGGGCAGTCGTCGTCTTGGTCGGGTACCCCATCTCCGTCGGTGTCGGGGGCGATCTCGGCCAGCAATTCCTCTTCAGGCTCGGGCTCGGGTTCCTCCGGTTTCTTTTCGGTATTGAGGTTGTAAACAAAGGCAATGGCCGCCGACATGTGCTGGTAATCCCGGTTGAGGGAGAGTTGCCGTACCGCCTCAAGGTGCAGGTTCATGCGCTCATTGAAGCGGAGGCGAATCCCTGCCCCCAAAGGAGCATAAGCATCGGGGTTGTCTTGCACGTAGCTGCCACCGAGCCCTACCATCAGGTATGGACCGATGCGCGCACTCTCTCGCAGCAGCGCCCCATTGTAAAACTTGAAGACCAGGTTGTAGCTCATGTCGAGCAGCCAGGCTTCGCGGGTGGTCGACTCGGTGGTGGGAAATCGTACCTTAGGGCTGAACGTAAGATGTGTGCGAAAATCGAAGGCTCCTGAGAGGTAGCGCCCGACCGTCAACTGCCCCGCAGGATCATAGTTGGTATAGCCCAGGGCGGGCTGGCCCGGATGAGCTTGATAGGTCATTACCCGTGGGCCTAGTCCGACAGCCCAGGGAAAGCTGCCATTCTGAGCCTTGAGCAGCCCTGCAAACAGGCCTAGGCAAAGGGTGGATACAAGAATGAGAGGTTTGTTCATCAGGTCTAAGTTGATGGCTACCTCAGTGGACCAAACACCGTTCCAGCCCTCATAGCCATCACGTTAGACTTTGCGTGAACTGCGCGAATAGTCGAGCCCTAAGCGGTCGAAAAATCGCCCTGAGCGGTCAAAGATTTTTTTCTTCCTCGATCGAATGCTCCGGCCAAGCGTCCAGGAAAACGCGCCCCCTTGGCCTATTGCTGCATACGCACGTACACCGAGCGAACCTCTTCGCCGTCTACCTCATAGCTGAGCACCAGTTCATCTTCACTCAAGGTCTTGATAGTCTGCTCGCCTTGCAGGGCTTGGGCCTCGATGCGTTGCTGCTCAGGTGAGTACTGATAGGCAGAGGAGTCGGGGCTCATGTTGGGAGCCATCGAGACCACCATGTTATTGGGCTTGAACTGCACGTAGGTCTCCCCCACATCCCCGACCGACATCTGGCTATTGCCCACCCACATCTCTTGCAACTGCCAGGTACCGATCAACTCTGGTACCGGGGTGGCTGCGGGAGCGACTTCTCGGGTGGCGGTGGTATCGGGCCCTGCGACCTGATTGGTAGCTTCAGACCCGGTATCGGCCTGCGGGGTGTCGTCGCAAGCGAAAAGGAAGCAGCAGAGCAGCAGGCCAAGCAAGCGCAAAATCAGGGTACTCATGAGCAGATGAATTGTGGGTAGGAATAGGAAAAAGGGAAACCAAAGCGACGGTCAAAAAATAACCTTTCTATTTTCCATTTTTGGCAAAGAAATACAACACCTTGTTTATCAGATTTTTACTCTGCGCCTCTGCGTAAAACAAAAAGGGGAAATTATTTTCTCGCGTTGCAAAGCTGGAAAGTAGAGAAATCCGGGGGAAAATTCAATCGTTCATTTCGCCAACCAAAAACCGCATGACCTGCTGCGAAAAGGCCTGCGGGGCCTCTGCGTGCAGCCAGTGCCCGGCCTGCTCGATCACGGCGAAGCGGGCCTGAGGAAAAGCGGCTAGGATATCGGCCCGATCTTCCTGCTGCACATAAGGCGAGCGCCCTCCGCTGAGGAAGAGGGCAGGCCTTTCGAAGGGATAGTCCAGGGTGACTTCAGAGATGACCTCGCGGTATTGCTGCTCGATCACAGGCAAGTTGAAGCGCCAGGCAAAGCCCTCATCGGTTCGGGCTAGCCCTTTGGTCAGAAACTGCCGAATGCCTGGCTCGGCAATGCCTCGGGCGAGTTGCTCATCGGCGTCTTGGCGGCTGCTCACCTGGCTGAGGTCTACCTGGGCTAGCGCCGCGAGGATGTCTTCGTGGTGAGGCGGATAGGCCCGCAAGCCCATGTCGGCTACCACCAGGCGGTCGATGCGCTCGGGATAATGTCCCGCAAAGGTCATCACCGTTTTGCCGCCCATGGAGTGGCCCATCAGATGCGCCTGCAGGATGCCCTCGCTGTCCATCCATTCATAGAGGTCTTGGGCCATGGCCTCGTAACTCCATTCATCGCTGTGAAAGGAGCGCCCGTGATTGCGCTGATCGACCAGGTAGACGCTGTAGTCTTCGGCCCACTGCCGCCCGAGGGAGATCCAGTTGTCGAGCGACCCAAAGAGCCCATGCAACACGATGAGGGCAGGTCCCTGGCCCATAGATTTGAAGTTTAACCTTGACATAGCGGCAAATTTCCCCAAATATCCCAGAGAATCAACGACTAAATCAGGGTTTATGTCCGCTTATCGGACTTTTTACCTCAAAAAATAGCCTGGCTTGATATTTGTCAACCGTAGACCGTGGCCATCAGGCGTCTAGCGCCTCCGTGGTTGCGAAATTCGCAGAGATACAGACCCTGCCAGGTGCCGAGGCGCGGTCGCCCCCGTTGAATGGGCACCGAAACCGAGCTACCCACCAGCGAGGCTTTGATGTGGGCGGGCATGTCGTCGCTCCCTTCGAGGGTGTGTCGGTAGTAAGGTTGATTTTCGGGCACGATGCGATTGAAAGCCTGCTCGAAGTCGTGGCGCACAGTGAGGTCAGCGTTTTCGTTGATCGAGAGGCCCGCCGAGGTGTGAAAGATGAAAAGATGCAGGATGCCCTGCTCGGGCCATGCGTCGATCTGATCGACCACCTGATCGGTGATGAGGTGAAACCCTCGGCGGACAGGCTGCAAAGTGATTTCGTATTGTCTAACCATTATTCGTCAAATATTTAAACCTTTGGGGTACATGCTAAAGAAACAACTAGCCGAAGTGGCTGCTCTTGCTGCTCAATTTACGAATTCTACACCACCCGCTGCTGCTACTACTCGCCCCACTGCTGCTACCGATTTTGACGAGGCCTTCCGATCGCTGCTGCTAGAAGTCGCTGACGTTGATCTGATTGACTACAGCCCTGATGCAGACTTACGCGAAGACTTCGCGCTGGATTCACTGGATTTGATCGAGCTGATCATGCTCTGCGAAAAGGATTTTCACATGATCATTCCCGACCAAGAGTGGATGAAGATCCGCACCGTGGCTGAGCTGCGCAGCTTGGTAAGGGCTCGCCTGGCTCAGCCTCCGTTGGCTACTCACGAGGCGGTGGCTCCGGCCAGTGGTCAGGGACAATGATTACCCGCTCGCCGGGCTGATCGAGGGCCTGAGGCCAAGCCCGCCACTGTTGCGGGCGCTGGCTGGCCCCCCCTACTACCTGCGCCACCGATCGCAGGTCGGTCTCCTTGACCTTGGCGGGGGGAGCCAGCCAATCCAGCCGTGTCATGACCTGCCAATGGTGCGACATACGGGCGAGAGGCTCTGCCGCTTCATGCTGCCGCAGCCATCCTCCCTGGATATGCTTTGCATAGGCCCGGTCGGGGATCACCCTACCGGGCATCTTGGCATGGGTAAACAAACAACCCTTGATCAACACTCGGGCCTCGGGGGTAGGCAACCCACGCGCGCTCAGCCACGCTTGTCCGGCAGGCTGCCGCAGCAGCGTCGCCTGATGCTGCTGCATACGCGGCCACTTGCGGGCTAGGCGATCAATCGGGTTGGGGCCCACCCAATCGTCCCAGTCGGCTCGCCCTGTACGACTTAGGTAGAACTTCACCGCTACCTCCAGGTGAATGAGCTGGCCCGTAGCCTTTTCCCAGTACAAAAAGTCGACCTCTCCCAACGTACGCTTTCCCTCATGGATAGGCTGCCCCTGGGCCAACAGCTCATAGGCCGGATGATGCTGCAACCAGCCACCGATCAAGGCCTCGAAGTAGGGCCCTAGCTTGCGAAACCGCTGGCGCTGGATCTGCTGCAAAAAAGGACTATCGAGGCGATCCCAGGCATGTAACCAAGCCAGGGGTTCTGTCGCCATTGGGCCCTCCCCCAAGCCAGACCGACAGACCGCGACCTCTGCCACTTGACTGTGATCGAACAGCGGCTCGCTGTACAGGGCCCAATACAAATCACGCAAAGCCTGATTTTGCA
This sequence comes from uncultured Bacteroidia bacterium, assembly GCA_964449365.1. GTDB lineage: Bacteria > Bacteroidota > Bacteroidia > J057 > J057 > CAYVAP01. The sequence continues at coordinate 10,081 of CAYVAP010000028.1, read as the reverse complement.
AAGGTAAGGAAGGGATCTCCATCTTAGGGCCAACGACTATTTGCCTGCAGGGTTATGCGGAAGGCTGGGAGGGAAATTGGTCCATTCTGTGTAATATTTTTTGATAAATTTACTGATTATACAAATTAAATAACCGTTGAAGCATCATGCATCAGAGATTGTGATTTTCATACTATGTTTGTAACAGAAGCAGTCATTCTACCCATGGATGTGATTGCTTGTGTTGGTTTCCAGACTGAAAGCAAATAATTGACTGGCTGTTCAATTTTCTACCTGAAAGGGCTTGATATTTGCTTGTGTCATGAGCCTGTATCTGCTAAATCTATTTCCCAATCCAACGACCCTGTATGATGTAGTATCCTCCCCCTCCCTGATTTCACTCCTTTTCTTGCTTTGGTATCCTGATCGCCTCATGCTAGGCGGGCAGCGTGTTGATGTGCTTGCAAAAGCTTACAATGCCTAGCCTCGCCTAGATGGAGATACTGTTGCCCGCCTGTTGGGCGCACACTCGCGAAACAGCATGGTTGTGGCGAAAGAGAGCAGGCCAAAAGCCTACCACTCCCCTGCATCAGCAGGTCGAGTCGTGAGCGAAGCCTTTCCTACTGCTCAGAACCAAGCACTTGTCGCACCCTGTGGGATGCGACCCGAGCGGGGTATGTCCCCCTCCACCTACATTGTCCCAAAGTTCTCCTGTATCATCGAAAAAATCTTATGACTATTCGTTACCGACTTTGGATGCTGGCCTTTTTGGGTCTCTTCCTCCCCCGATTGGGATTGAGCCAGCCACCTGGCCAATCTGCCATTCATCTGGTTTCGACCTCTTCCTTGTCTTGGTTGACTTCATTGCAGTGGACTCCTACTGGGATCCAGAGCAGTGGTGGTTTTACGGCCGAAGCCCTCGACTTCAACGTATTCGTGCGTCAAGACCTCACCTTCAACCAGGGCGACATCGATGGCCCGGTGGCTATCGGCCATGATCTGATCTTGGCGGGCACAGGTCAGATGGTGCAGCAAAACGCTGGTACCTGGACCCATCAAGGCGACGTAGTGGGCCTGCTGATCGACAACACCGTGCAGTTCGGCAGCGGCAACGGCATCAACCTGCTGAGCAACGCCGCCCTGCGTATCGGGATCGTCGGGCCGCTCAACATCTACGACACCCAAAACGGTGCCTCGGTCAACACGCGGGTGACCAATGGCGGCTACAACAGCAGCCCCCGTATCTTGATGGACCACCATCAGAGTGCAGCCAGCGTAGACTACAGCTCGGGTACCTTGATCGACTTCGATGCGATCTTCAACACCTTCCAGAGCCGCGCCAACGCCGTGGGGCAACTCGCCAACACCGTCGACCTCAATCACCCCAATGGCTATCTGCTCGATCGTACCAATTTGCCCAACCATGCTCAGGTACATATCAACCAACTGGCCAACGGCGATAACATTCTGAATCTGGATGCCACCAACCTCAACCGCATCCAGACTATGGTATTTGCCGGCAATGGTCGCCCTAGCGCCAGCCGGCGCCTGATCATCAACGTAGACGCTCCCGGCACCTTCAACTGGGACAACTTCAACTTCTCAGGCATTGGGTCCAACGAAGCGCCATACATTCTGATCAACTTCCCCCACACCACCACGCTGAACATCAACGACTCTCAGACCATCGAGGGGACCGTGTTTGCGCCGGGTGCCTTTGTGTTCAAGAACATGTGGGCCAACATCCAGGGGCAGGTGATCGCCGACGGCTATCGTCAGCTAGGGGGCGAGGTACACTACTTCAACTACCAGGGGGATATTCCTGCCGGCGCAGTTGCGTCTACGGGCCTTACCCCCCCTACTGCGCCTACCTGTGCCAATGGCAACCTGCTGTGGCAAAACAACATCGATATCACCAACCTGACCGGTAGCAATGGTATTCCTCAAGCAGACATTCGCCTGCGCGGCAACTCTCCTACCAGCTACACCCTGCCCATCACCCTGCCTACTGCCTTCAGCGCTGGCTTGACGGTAACCATCGAGGAGGCCATCTCTTACGACGGCTACACCAACCGCCCCAACGTAGGCACACAGCCTAATGAGCAGTGGAAGGTGGGCTTCTTCTTGAATGGCCACCTTGAAGCGGAGACTGGCTACACGGGCGACCTCGCCGATGGGGTCTTGGCGGTAGAGTGGGTCGGGGCGCTGGGTACCGTTACCCTGCCCAATGGCGCGGACGAGATTCGCCTCATTCACTACGAAGACAACCAGTATGGCAGTGGCAGTGCCCCCACGTTGAACTCGGTGATGCCCTCCAGCCTGTGCTTGAGCTACGCGCCGCTGACGCCTCCGGTGCAAAACTTGATTCTGACGTCGTTCTGCTCCGACGATCCGAGCATCGCGCGTCGCTGGCGGGTACGCAACCCCAACAGCTTCCCCGTGGAGTACATCTGGCGGGTGTATGGTACCCCGCAGCGCGATACCTTGATCGCTCTTCCCGGCGATAGCTTCTTCTTTACCCAGGCAGTAGGCGGGGCCAATACCACCATCATCGAGTGGCTGGACGAAAATGGCCAGACCCAGCAGGACACCAAGGCTTCGAGTGGCGCTACCTGCGATCCGCAGTTTCAAGGGTTGATTCTGACGTCGTTCTGCTCCGATGATCCAAGCATCGCGCGTCGCTGGCGGGTGCGCAACCCCAACAGCTTCCCCGTGGAGTATATCTGGCGAGTCAATGGCACCTCACAGCGCGATACCTTGATCGCACCGCCTGGTGATACCTTCTTCTTCACCCAGGCAGTAGGCGGTCCCAATACCACCATCATCAGTTGGATCGACTTCAACGGCCAGACGCAGCAAAACACCAAGGCCTCGAGCGGAGCGACCTGCACTACGCCATTCGTAGACCTGCTGCTGACCTCGGTGTGCTCGGATACACCTAGCGTCTCGCGTCGCTGGCGGGTGCGCAACCTCAATGGCTACCCCGTGCAATATACCTATGAGGTAGTGGGCACCGCCCAGAATGGCACCCTCACCGCTCCAGCTGGCGATAGCTTTTTCTTCACCGAAACAGTAGGTGGTCCCAACACCACCATCATCCGTTGGCTCGACAACAATGGTCAGCAGCAGCAGGATACCAAAGCCTCTGGTGGCGCTACTTGCGATCCCTGTGAGCTGAGCGACGGCGGCCAGATCAGCGGCGACCAGAGCTTCTGCGTGGTGCGTGGTGAGCGGGTCTTCCCTGACACCATTCGCAGCGTGAGCCAGCCTAGCGGCAGCGTCGAGTATGAGTGGCTTTACTCCTTCGATGAGAGCTTGCCCTTTGATCAGTGGGTGATCAAGCGCCACGAAAACGAGGCTGAGTACGTGCCTAATGGAACCAAAAAGACCTTTTACCTGGTGCGTCGCGCTCGTCGCTGTGCCGCTGAGCCTTGGGCCTACTCCAATGTGGTAACCCTTACCATCGGCTACACGCCTGAAGTGGCCTTCAGCTTCGAAAATGATACCTGCCTCAATGGCGAGCGGATGATGATCTTTACCGCAACCAAGGTGAGCGGTGCGACCTACACTTGGTCTTTCCCTGGTGCCAATGATCCCGACGGTGAGCCGGTAGACACTGCTCAGGGCAACTTCCAGGTCATGACGCCTTATCCCGGGGCGGGTGGTACCTTCCAGGCCAGCCTGACCATCGACAACGGCGACTGCGACTCGACCTTGACTCTCGACGTGATGGTCGACCCATGTAGCACCTGCGACAACGTAACCGACGGTGGGCTGTTGACGGGGCAGCAGGCTTCTTGTGTGATGCCCTTCGATCCTTCGCCCATCGCGGGCACCGATGCGCAAGGCGGCACCGGCAACCTGACCTACACCTGGTACTATACCGAAAACCCCAGCCTGCCGCTGCAAATGTGGGAGGAAGTGGTTGGCTACGCGGGCAAGAATTTCAACCCCGGACCGATCGACACCACCACCTACTACATCCGCAGCGCCATGCGCGACGGTTGTCTCGACGGGGTGGAGTCCAACATCATCTCGGTGGAGGTATCGTCGAACGTGCAGACCCTCTGTAAGAGCTGGGAGCTGTATTCGCAGCCTCAGAGCTTTGATCTGCCAGGCGTAACGGCTCCTGGCTACGACGACCGCTACCGCTGGAATGCACTGCGCGAAGGCGGCAGCCTCACCAGCTACGACGACGACCGCGCCCGCCTGCAAGGCACCATCGTGAGCCTCGACCACGCCAATCAGCAGTGGTTCGTCGACCTCAACACCCAGCCTCGTATGGACTGGCTGGAGTGGCAGAGCAGCGGCCATGTCCTGGCTGGTACGCACACCGCGAGTGGCCTGGGCGGTGCCATGGACCACTACACCTGGGATTACTACCTGATCGACGGCAGCAACAGCTACCTCTTCGGGCTGGACATCTTCCAGGATGATACCTTGATCATAACTGGCGGCTACGTACAGCGTGGTATGGGTGCCAATGGCATCAACGAGGTCAACGGCATCTACGCCGAGCTGGATTTCACCAGCACCTCGGGCCAGTACAGTGGCACGGCCATCTTCCGCAACAAGTTTACCCAATGTACCGATGTGTGCCCGGCGACGCCACAGGTGGCAGCTCGGGTGATGATGGAAGGGCCCTTCGACCCCAACAGGCAGCAGATGCGTACCGCCCTAGCCAACAATGACCTGATCGATTTGCAGCAGCCCTTCAACCGTGCCCCCTGGAACTACGCCGGGACCGAGCAGGTGCCGGTGCTGCCCAGCGACAGCATCGTGGATTGGGTACTGATCGAACTGCGCGACGCGGCTGACTCTAGCCAGATCGAGCATCAGATGGCTGCCTTCCTGAAGTACAATGGCGACATCATCGATACCGATGGCAACTCCCTGGCGGAGGCCTATCTGCCAGTAGATGACGACGCCTACTTCGTCGTGATCCACACCCGTAACCACCTCTCGATCATGGCGCAGGCTGAGACCAATAAGATGGGCCGGGTGTATTTGTACAACTTCACCACTTCGGGCAGCATCTTCGCTCAGAACAACATCAACAACTACCCTGCTGAGGAGATCGCGCCTGGGGTGTTGGGCATGATGACGGGTGATGCGGCCAACAACCGCGCCGTGAACTCGATCGACGTACAGCGCGTGATCCTCGACTACTTCCAGACGGGTTATCTCGATAGCGACCTCGACCTCAACGGGGCGGTCAACTCCCTGGACGTACAGCGGGTCATCCTGCGCTACTTCCGTCGCTCACACGTGCCCAACGCGAGCAACTAAGACCGCGAAAGCCCCCGCATGCTGGGGGCTTTCCTCCTCTCTTTCGATCAACCATCACTATTCAATCGAACATTTCAAATGCAACGATATATCATTCCTCTGCTTTTGCTCCTCAGTGCCTACCTGCCGGTAGTAGGCCAAAGTGATCCGTTGTCCATTGCCCATCAGGTAGTCAGCGGAGATCGCGACACGGTGCTGATTTATTACATCAACAACACCAGCTCTGCCATGGAGATCGGGGCCGTCAACCTGTCGCTGGTGTACGATGGCACAGAAGCAACGCTGGAAGGCATTGTTTACAGCATTTTCGCTGAAGAGTGGGGTATCCAAGCGCGCCGCTCGCAAGTAGAGCCAGGGTCCTTCACCTACGGCGGCAACTCCTACAGGCATCGCTGGCAGTATGGCAATACCAGCAGCGATATCTTCAATCCTACGACCATCACCCTCACTCAGACCAACAGCCAGCCTACCTTGGCGATAAAGCTGGTGTTTGACTACACGGGGGCTGGTACCTTTGCGCCATATTTGGAAAATGAAGTCGAAAACTTCATCAACCAGCAGGGCGATGCCATGGCGAATCCCATTCCCTGGAACCGCGCTACTCTCACCGCCGGTACCTTTCCGGTAGAGTGGCTTGCCTTTGAGGCCACCTACGCAGGCGATCACACTGTGGCCCTGACCTGGACCACTGCTTCTGAAAGCCAAAACCGCTCTTTTCAGATCGAGCGCAGCGAAAACGCCCGCGACTTTGTGTACCTGGGCGAAGTAGCTGGGGCTGGCAACAGCGTCGAGGCCGCCAACTATCACTTCCTGGATCGTCAGGCCACAGGCGAAAGGTACCACTATCGCCTGCGTCAGGTAGACTTCGACGGTGGCTTTAGCTACTCTCAGATCCGTCAGGTGCGCATGGATGGCAGCCTCAGCGGTAGCCTGCTGATGTACCCCAACCCCGCGCAAACGTGGGCACGCCTGGAAGGACTGAATACCAATGAGCCAGTGCGAGTAGAGATCCTAGATCTCACGGGCCGTAGCTGCCGGACCCTGACTACTGCCACCAACCAAGCTGGTAGCCTGGATTGCCAGGTGAGCGATCTGGCGCGGGGCATCTATCAGGTCAAGGTTCAAGAACTGCAAAGCGGTGGTGTTTTCAGCCGCAAACTGATTGTAGAGTAAGCTACATCGCCAATGCCTTTGGGCACATGAATGCTCCTCTCGTCCAAATGGGCGGGAGGAGTTTTTTATCGGGCAGCAGGGCATCGAATTAGGAAAACAGGAGGGCATCGAGCTAGGAGCCGAGCAGAGCGACCGCAGAACGGTGCGAACCATGCAAGCCAAAGGCTTCTCTCTCCAAGAGATCGCCGACCTGACCGGGCTGTCAGCCGAACGAATCAACGCCCTGCTCGCCACTGAGTAATAGGCCCATTCCATTCCCCCTCAAAATAAACTTGCCCGGCGGCCCAGGACACCGGACAAGTTTTTTCGCATGCCGAATATCAAATTCTGCATCACTTCATCAACGCCACGCTGCGCGTGATAAAGTTGGTGAGGTCGCTGCCCGTGAGCAGCCCTTGCGACAGCAGGGCGAGGTCGAGCAGTTGTTTGGCCTGCTCATTGCGGTTTTCAGCGTCGATCAAGCTCATCACCACGGGATGCTGGGTATTCACCACCAGATTGAGTTGCTCGGGCAGATCACCACCAAACATGGCCGTGCCGCCCATAGCTGCCTGCTCCTTCATGCGGCGCATGAACTCGTTACGCGTGATGCTCACGGGCAGTTGATCCTTGCCCAGCTTGGCGGTAGCGATTTGCAGGTCGTTGCGCCCGCCCTTGGCGTGGAGAAAGGCCTCCTTGATCTTGCCTTCCTGCTCCTCGGTCAGCACCAGGCCCTCGTCTTTGCTCTCCTCAGTCTCTTCCTTGGGCACCAGCTTATCGACCGTGTCGCTATCGACCCGCACGAAGCGCATCTTCTCCTCATCTGATTCCAGGCGACCGACGAAGTGGCTGTCGATGATACCATCTAGCACCAGCACGTCGTAATCCTTGGCCTCGGCAGCCTTCACGTAGAGGTCTTGCGCTTGGGGATTGCTGGTGTAGAGGTAGACCACATTTTCGTCCTTGTCCGTCTGGTTGGGGGCGATCTTTTCGCGGTACTCGTCCAGCAAGAAGTGGTTGCCGTCCGTGTTGGTGAGCAGGATCAGGTCGCGGGCCTTCTCGCGAAACTTGTCGTCGGTGAGGTGGCCATACTTCACGAAGACCGAGATGTCGGCCCATTTTTCTTCGTAGCGCGCCCGATCTTCGCTGAGGATCTCCTTCAGCTTGTCGGCCACCTTGCGGGTGATGTAGTTGCTGATCTGCTTCACGCTGCGGTCCGACTGCAGGTAGGAGCGCGAGACGTTGAGCGGGATATCGGGCGAATCGATCACCCCTTGCAGCAGCATCAGGTAGTCGGGCACGATCTGACTCACCTCGTCGGTGATGAAGACCTGCCGCGAATAAAGCTGAATCTTATTTTTGCGGGGGTCGATGTCCTGCCGGATCTTGGGGAAGTAGAGAACGCCGGTCAGATTGAAGGGGTAGTCGACGTTGAGGTGAATCCAGAAGAGTGGCTCATCGTCGAAGGGGTAGAGGTCGCGGAAGAAGTCCTGGTAGTTTTTGTCTTCCAGCTCGGTGGGCGCTTTGCGCCAGATGGGGTCGGTGTCGTTGATCACCTCGCCGTCGAATTCGATCTCGACGGGCAGAAAGCGGCAGTACTTGCGCAGCAGGGTCTCGATGCGGGGCGCTTCCAGAAATTCTTCCGAATCCTCGGCCACGTGCAAGATCCCGGTGGTGCCGCGCTGCTCGCGCTCGCCGGGCTCTAGGGTGTAGGTGGTGGTGCCGTCGTTGGTCCAGTGGATGGCTTCGGCCTCCGCTTGATGCGACAGCGAAATCACCTCTACTTTATGCGCCACCATGAAGGCAGAGTAGAAACCCAAGCCAAATTTACCGATCAACTCGTTGGCGTCGCCCGCCTCTTTGTAGCGCTTGATGAACTCCTCCGCGCCGGAGAAGGCCACCTGGTTGAGGTACTTTTTCACCTACTCCTCGGTCATACCGATGCCTCGGTCGTGGATCCGAATTTCTTTGGCCTCTTTATCGACCTCGACGTTGATCTTGAGATCGCCCAATTCGCCCGTGAACTCGCCCATGCGCGAGAGGCGGTTGAGCTTTTGGGTGGCGTCGGCCGCGTTGGACACCAACTCCCGCAAGAAAATCTCGTGATCGCTGTACAGCGACTTCTTGATGATGGGAAAAATATTCTCAGTGCTGACGGAAATAGTACCTTTTTCCATAAATCAGTGGTCAATGATCAGTGAACAATGAACAGTACGGCCTGCAAGCACCGCGCTGTGAACGGTTAGCGCCAAACTCACCTATATGAACGGCTAGAGGTATAAGGGAAATAAGGTATAAGGGTCTCAGGCACCTTGGTCAGCCCCCGTTCATATTGGCTCACTCAGTGGCCGCGACAAGCGGCTAAATTTACTTTTAACTCTGAATTGCTCTCCAACCCCCGTGCCCGAGACAAAGCGACAGAAGCTTTTGTGCCAAAATGACAGACGTATTTTACCCCAACGAAAAGATTACCCCTCCACTCACCTGTATGAACGGTCAGGGGAATAAGGTGGTCAGGCACAGCGTTTATCCTTCCGTTCACATTGGCTCACTCAGGAGTTGTACCTGCGGGACAATCCTACGGACTTTCAACCTTGAACTTCGAACCGTGAAACTAATGGCTAGGTCAGCGCCGGAAAAATGAGGGAGATTTTCGTATCTTGATTCCGTAGAACGAGCTGCCATCTCTCAGCCGATCCTGACCATGGGGTTAAGCTCCGCGCATACTTCAAACTCCCTTCCTTTCGAGCTGCCGATCACGCTGTCCCTGGCCGAGATCTATCGAGGCATCGAATTTGAGCGGAAGGAAGAGGAAAGCGGAGCAGAGAAGTAAAGCCCATGGGCTGTCACGAGCTGCGTGGCTTGCGTTCGTTGGCATCAACCCCTTGCCTCCTTCCGGCGTAATCAGTAATGTACCCCAGTTTTCGGCGGTCAAATATGATGAAGATACGAATGACACTCCGCTGCCTGGTCGCCTTGCTCCTTTTGACGCTTTCTGCGGCGTCTCGGGCTCAGCAAACCTTTAGCCGTACCTACGGTGATCGGGCACAGACTCACATCACCGCCGTTTGTCAGGCCCAAAACGGGGATTATCTGCTGGCTGGTATCACCTATCCACGTGGCAAACGCCACAGCGACCTCTGGATCATGCAACTCGATCTGGCTGGTGAACCCATCTGGCATCGCACCCTGGGCGGCGATGCGCCCGAAAAAGTATTTGACATGATCGAAACCCGCGATGGCAACTTCGTTCTCGCGGGGGTTACGCATCATCCCGAGACCCAGCGAGCCCAGGGCCTCATCATCCAATTCAATCGTTACGGCGAAGTCATGTGGTCGCAGCGCTACGGCGGCGACCGAGCAGGCAGCGATCAACTGCGGGCGGTGGTGCAAGCCGCCGACGGTGGTTTTGCGGTGGCGGGCTTTACCAGCACCCAAGGCAAAGGCGGACAGGACATGTGGCTGCTGCGCCTCAATGCGGTCGGAGAATTGATTTGGCAGCAAACCTATGGCACCGAAGGCGACTAGATCGCGCTGAGCCTGATCGAAACCCGCGACGAGGGTTTTGTGCTAGGGGGCAGCATCAAACATGAAGCTCCCTACGGACGCGACATGCTGATTTTGCGCACGGATCGACGGGGGCGCGGCACCTGGCGTCGCT
>CAYVAP010000027.1:0-16745 GCA_964449365.1 uncultured Bacteroidia bacterium | reverse complement strand
GAGCCAATATGAACGGTAGGTAAACGCTGTGCCTGAATACCTTATACCCTTATTCCCTTATTCCCCTGACCGTTCATATAGGTGAGGGTGTAATATTCGAAGCGCTTTCCGTCTGATATTAAGCTGACTTCTTCCGAATTTTCCACTATTGTAAAAGAAGGAACATTTCATGGCCAAGGGGCTTAGGGCGACTTGGCTCAGGCATCAAGCGCAAGCGGGACAGTTGAGCTTTGCCAAAGTACCAATCGCGCAAATTCTTTCACGGCTATGCAGCCTTTCTCATAACTTGGGCGTCATTATCACAACCCCCCAAACCAAACTAACACCATGGACCGTTTTCACCGTACCTCCCGTGGCTGGCTCGCACAGCGCCTACGTGGGCGCGAATGGTGGATTTTAAGTCTACTGCTGCTTTTCTACCTGAGCTTGATGATCGGCCCTGGCCGTGACCTGCTGCAAGCGCATCACATCGTGGTGGTTCCCGAGGTGGTATCCGAATGCAGCGAGACCATTTCGCAAGTCGAGGCAGAGCAGCCAGATGATGAAACTGAAACCTTTCTGGGATTGCCTTGAATCCTTTCCCCCTCACCTTTGGGTAAAAAGGGATAGGCATCTCCACAGTTCCTAATATTTCCAACTCCAAACAAGCAACCTCCCATCCTACCTCACAGGGTGGGTTTTTCTTGGGGAACGTCCCACCCAAAGATCAAACTAAAAGGGGTAAAAACGCAGGCTCCTGCGCTTTTACCCCTTACGGTGTACGATTTATCAAATGCCCTTGGCTCAGGAAGCCACCGCCTCTTCGGTTTCTTCCGCATAGACCGACAACGGCGGACAAGTACATACCACGTTGCGGTCGCCATAGGTATTGTTGACCCGGGCCACGGAGGGCCAAAACTTGGCCTGCTGCGAGGTTGCCAAGGGATAGGCAGCCTTTTGGCGGCTGTAGCTGTGGCTCCATTCGTCAGCAGTGACCTCCGCCAAGGTGTGAGGTGCATTCTTGAGCACATTGTCCTGGGCGTCGGCTAGCCCAAGCTCTACCTCCCGAATTTCTTCCCGGATAGCAAGCATGGCCTCGCAGAAACGGTCCAACTCCGCCAACGGCTCGCTTTCGGTAGGCTCGATCATGATGGTACCAGCCACAGGCCAGCTCACCGTGGGCGCGTGAAATCCGTAGTCAATCAGGCGCTTGGTGAGGTCGTCTACTTCGAGGCCCAGCTTTTGCTTGAACTCGCGCAGGTCGACGATGAATTCGTGGGCCACGCGGCCATTGGCCCCCTGATAGAGCACTTGGAATTGCTCCTCCAGGCGGGTCTTCATGTAGTTGGCATTAAGGATAGCCACTTTGGTGGCATCGGTTACGCCGTCGCTGCCCAGCAGTCTGATGTAGGCATAAGAATTCAGTAGGATGCTGGCGCTGCCAAAGGGAGTAGCCGATACGGAAGAAATGCTCTGCTCGCCGCCCGTACGCACTTGGCCATGGCCCGGCAAAAAGGGCGTCAGGTGAGCGGCCACGCCAATGGGGCCCATGCCAGGGCCACCCCCGCCGTGCGGAATCGCAAAGGTCTTGTGCAAGTTGAGGTGGCAAACGTCAGCGCCAATCAACCCCGGCGAAGTAACCCCCACCTGCGCATTCAAGTTGGCGCCATCCATGTATACCTGACCGCCGTAGCGATGCACCAGCTCGATGGCCTCCTTGATCTCGGTTTCGAAGACCCCGTGAGTGGAGGGATAGGTAATCATCATGCAGGAGAGGGTGCGCTGATGCGCCTCAGCCTTGGCTTGCAGGTCAGCCATGTCGATGTTGCCCATCTCGTCGCATTTGACCACGACTACTTCCATGCCCGCCATGACGGCCGAGGCAGGATTGGTACCGTGGGCCGACTCGGGAATGAGGGCTACCTTGCGGTGGGTATCACCGTTGGCATGGTGATAGGCCCGGATAACCATCAGGCCCGTGTATTCGCCCTGTGCGCCTGAGTTGGGCTGGAATGACATGCCCGCAAAGCCCGTGATTTCGCAGAGGTCGCGACCCAACTCTTCGATCATTTGCAGGTAGCCTTCGGCTTGGTCGGTCGGTACGAAGGGGTGCAAATCCCACTCGGGCCAGCTCACCGGCATCAACTCGGTAGCTGCATTGAGCTTCATGGTACATGAACCCAAGGGGATCATGGCGTTGTTGAGCGAGAGGTCTTTGTCCTCCAGCGACTTGATGTAGCGCATCATGGCCGTCTCGGAGTGATAGCGGTTGAATACCGGATGATCTAGGTAGTCAATCTCGCGCTGCATCACGGCGCTCACCACCGGAGAGAGTTGCTCCAGTACGCTCGGATCGAGGGTCGGAGCTTCTTTGCTAGTAAACTCAGAGAAGAGCGTCAACAGCAGCTCGACCTCTTCTGGTCCGGCGACTTCATCCAGCGATAGCCCCACCTGGCCTTGGCCATCGTAGCGCAGGTTGATCTCGTGGTGCAAGGCCAAGTCGCGCAGGCGACTGACCTCGTTTTCGTCGGCTAGTTGGAGGGTCAGGGTATCGAAATAGCTATCGTTGACGACAGCCAGGCCCATTTGCTCCAAGCCATGTGCCAGCGGGCGGGTAAGTTTGTGGATGCGCTCGGCAATGGCACGAATGCCTTTGGGGCCATGATACACGGCGTACATGCTGGCCATGATGGCCAATAGCGCCTGAGCGGTGCAGATATTGGAAGTAGCCTTGTCGCGGCGAATGTGCTGCTCGCGAGTTTGCAGGGCCATGCGCAGGGCCTGATTGCCGTGGCGGTCTACCGACACGCCAATGATGCGACCAGGTATCTGGCGCAGAAATTCGTCGTTAGTAGCGAAGTAGGCGGCATGCGGTCCGCCGTAGCCCATAGGTACGCCAAAGCGCTGCGCCGAGCCGAGCACCACGTCTGCCCCAAATTTGCCTGGCGCCTCAAACATCGCCAGGCTCATCAGGTCGGCCGCGACGATGAGGTAGCTCTTCTGGGCATGCAGTTGCTCGGCCAGCTGCGCGTAAGAGCGCAGGGCACCGCTTGCATCAGGATATTGCACGATGGCAGCAAAGACCGATGCATCGATCTCAAACTCATCGACTGGTTGCACCTTTAGCTCGATCCCAACGGCTTCGGCGCGGGTCTGAAGCACGTCGATGCTTTGGGGAAACAGGTGATCGGCTACCAGCAGGACGTTGGCCTCTGACTTGCGGTCTTTCTTTTTCTTTTGACCGTAGGTCATCGACATGGCCTCGGCAGCAGCGGTAGCCTCATCGAGCAGCGAAGCGTTGGCTACGGGTAGGCCCGTCAGGTCGCTTACCATGGTCTGGAAATTGAGCAACGCTTCGAGGCGTCCCTGGGCAATTTCCGCCTGATAGGGGGTGTACTGGGTGTACCAGCCTGGGTTTTCGAAGATATTTCGTAGAATCACCGAGGGGACGACCACGTCGTAGTAGCCTCTACCGATGTAAGAACGATAGCGTTTATTCTTGCCTGCGAGGGTTTTGAGGCGTCGCAGGTAGTTGTGTTCGGTCATAGCTTCGCGAGGCGATAGCTCCTGCTGGAGCCGGATACCTGCGGGAATCGTCTCCTCCATCAATTGATCGAGGTCAGATACACCTATGACGTCCAACATATGCGCGCGCTCGGCTGCATTCGGTCCCAAATGACGATTGACAAAGGAATCGGGGTGCTTCAACATTGCGCGATGGGGGGTTAAATGATCTATGATAAATGTATGTAAATTACGAGGAAAAAGGGAAATTTAGTAACGCGAGAAAAATAACCTCCTGATTTTGCGCCGAGATCTTGTGCGCAGGCAAGGAAGAAAAACTGAGTTTGGCGGGCCAAACGAAGCTTTTTCTGACGCAGGATGCGTGCAAGAGATCAAGTCAAAAGCGGAATTTATTTTTTGAGCGTTACTTAATAGCCTGGGTGGATTTACCGAGAACTGGCTACACATTCCAAAAAGAACATCTGGCCGCGTAAGCTCACAATTGACCAGATCATATTGAGCGGCCTGCACATTTGCAATGACTACGTGCAGGCTTCACACATTAACATTCCTCTATACGAATTGTTCGAGGCTCGTGCGGGAGTAAGATTTACCTTTCTCCGAGCGTGGCCGCCTTGCGGTCAGACAGGCTGATCGACTTGGGAGAGAGGCTGACAGGTCTCGCAGATGTAGGTGCCCCGGCCCCCCACCACCAGGCGGATCAGCTCGCGACTACAGCGGGGGCAATGGCCGCCCTCTTCGCGTACGCGAATCAAAAAATGCTCAGGGAAGGTCTCATAATCAGCGCCATAGTCGATCGCGACTTGGATGATGTCTTGCAGCGCCTCGTGCAGGGCGTGATAGGTCTCTGCCTCGATCTCATGGCAACGCTGCTCGGGATGTACCTGCACTCGATGCAGCATCTCGTCAGCTATCCAATTGCCTATCCCGGCAAACTTTTTCTGCTCCAGCAGGGCGGGCTTGATCTGGGTGGTCTTTTTCTGCAAGGTTTGAGTGAAGGCCTCGACACTGATCTGGGTAGCATCCGGCCCGATCTTTTTCTTCTGCTGGTAGGCCTCCACGCTCTCGGTGATTTCCAGACGGCTAAACTTGCGCATGGAGTTGAAAGAGAGCTTCCAGCCATGGTCGAGGGTGAAAAAAATGCGCGCGAAGCGATGCCGCATGGCCTCGTCCTGATAATAGGTAAAGGATCCCGTGAGGCCAAAGTGCCACATCAGCCATTGGTCCACGCTCCCCAAGCGAATGAAGAGGTACTTGCCGATGCGATCCGTTTCCAGCATCTGATGGCCAACCGCTACCTCGCGTAGCTTATCGAGGCCATCGGGTAGCATGCGCCCTTCATTTTCCGTCTCGATCTGGCGAATGGTCTGGTGAAGGGCGACCTTTTCGAATTCGCGGCGGTAAAGTTCGACTTCAGGCAATTCGGGCATGAGCAGGCAGATAAGCAGGCATGAAGGCACATTCAACTGCCACTGGGAGGAAATGTTTTTGGGCCAGCGCTTGGAGCAGACCGTGGCAATGCCCCTCGGCCTGCTAGGCCGAAGGCTCTCGGCGGCTTAGCAAGCTGTGGCACCGGGGGGCTAATGAACCTGCGTGGTGGGCATCTTGCGCTCGATTTTTTTGATCAGGCCACTGAGCACCTTGCCGGGGCCAGCTTCGACGAACTCGGTGATGCCGTTGGCGATCATGTTTTGCACCGTCTGGGTCCAGCGCACGGGTGAGGTGAGTTGCGCGAGCAGGTTGGCGCGGATTTCATCAGCAGCGGTGTGGGGCAGAGCGGTTACGTTTTGGTAAACAGGAATGCGGGCATCCTGAAAGGGGATGGCTTCGATGCCTTTGGCTAGCTCCACGCGGGCCGACTCCATCAGGGGGGAGTGAAAGGCGCCGTTGACGGCGAGTTCGAGGGCGCGTTTGGCCCCTTGCTCGGTAGCGCGTGCGATGGCCTGGGTGATGCCTGCCTTGCTGCCCGAGATCACGAGCTGCCCCACGGTGTTGTAATTGGCAGGCACGACGACCTCGTCGGTGATGCTGGCGCAGAGGGATTCGACGGCCTCATCATCCATGCCCAAGATGGCGGCCATGGTGCTTTCTTGCTGGTCGCAGGCTTTCTGCATGGCATTGGCCCGGATGGCCACGAGTTTGAGGCCATCTTCGAAGCTGAGCACCCCTGCGGCACAGAGGGCGCTAAATTCACCGAGGGAATGGCCTGCCGTGGCGGCGGCGTCCTCGATCTGAGCGTGGACCAGGGCAGCAATCACCGAATGGATGTAGATGGCAGGTTGTGTCACGGAGGTGCGGCGCAGGTCTTCTTCGCTGCCTTCAAACATGATCTGCTGAATATCAAAGCCTAGCACGTCATTGGCTTGGGCGAAAAGGTCTTTAGCTTGGTCAGATGATTCGTAGAGCGACTGGCCCATGCCGGGATGCTGGGCTCCTTGACCGGGAAATACGAGGGCTTTCATGGGGGGATAATTCGGAATTCGTGATTCGTGATTCGGAATTTGTGGTTCGTAATCGAAAAAGCGTTACCAGCCTAGCAACCAGGCAAATATGAGCGGGGCGACGATGGTGGCGTCTGATTCGACGATGAACTTAGGGGTGTCGATGTTGAGCTTGCCCCAAGTGATTTTTTCGTTGGGGACGGCGCCTGAGTAGCTGCCATAGCTGGTGGTGGAGTCGCTGATCTGGCAAAAGTAGCTCCAGAAGGGAATGTCTTTCCTCTCCAGATCTTGGTAGAGCATGGGCACCACGCAGATGGGAAAATCTCCGGCGATGCCGCCGCCGATCTGGAAAAAGCCTACCCCTTTGCCTTGGCTGTGGTTGATGTACCAATCAGCTAGCCAGGTCATGTACTCGATGCCCGACTTGACGGTCGAGGGCTGCAATTCCTTTTTGATGCAGTAGCTGGCGAAGATGTTGCCCATGGTGGAGTCTTCCCAGCCGGGCACGATGATGGGTAGGTTTTTCTGCGCGGCGGCGATCATCCAACTAAGGTTGGGATCGATCTCATAGTGGTCTTCGAGGTCGCCGCCTAGCAACATTTGGTACATGTACTGGTGAGGGAAGTAGCGTTCCCCTTTTTGCTCGGCGTCTTGCCAGCGCTTGAAGATGTGCTTTTGGATGCGCCGAAAGGCTTCCTCCTCAGGGATGCAGGTATCGGTCACGCGGTTGAAGCCATTTTCCAGCAATGCCCGCTCTTCCTGTGGCGAGAGGTCGCGGTAGGTGGGTACGCGTTTGTAGTGGGTATGGGCCACGAGGTTCATGATGGCCTCTTCGAGATTGGCGCCGGTGCAGGAGATGATGGCTACCTTATCCTGCCGGATCATCTCGGCCAGAGAGCGGCCCAGTTCAGCGGTAGACATGGCCCCGGCCAAGGTGATCATCATTTTGCCACCTTCGGCCAGGTGGGCCTGATAGCCCTTGGCGGCATCGACCAAGGCGGCGGCGTTGAAGTGCTTGTAGTGATGCTCTATGAATTGGGAAATCGGGCCCATGTGGAGTGGAAAGTTCGTGGTGAAAGGTTGAAAGATCGCCGCTGACGTGGATCAAGTTTGCTGCCAAGGCAGAAGGGCGATCATTGTCCAGCGGGCGTAGCTGGGCAAAATTAACCATCTTGGGGAGATATCAACTGTGAATCTCGACATAAAACGGCGTTTGGTCCTCCAAGCGCAGGACCAGCCCGGCCACCGTGGCCAAATCCTCGGGCAACTGATCGAGCGGATGCCAATCGATCCCGAGACATTTGTTGGGCTCGCGGTTGATGGGCTCACCCTCCCACTGGTGTACCCAAAACACCATGTGCAATTTGGGGGAAGAGCCTTTTTTCTCGCGATAGACCAGGCGCATCAATTCGAGGGCATCGGGATCTATTCGTACGCCAATCTCCTCCTGGATTTCCCGACGCAGGGCTTGCAGGGGGGCTTCACCAGGCTCGATACGTCCACCGATGAGGTTGTATCCTCCGCCTTTGCTCTTGGGTCGCTGAAGGAGGAGGACTTTGCCTTCGCGGATAAACACCCCGCGTGCCAACAGGTCGATAGAATCGCTGCGCATGAAATCGGTTGGTTTTAGCTGGCAGTTTAAGAAGAAATGGCATGGGGGGCAACCCCCCCCCACGCAATGAAAAACGGGCAGGGAGTATGCTCCCTGCCCGCGATATCAAAGCCTAGATGAGAAAGTCTCATCGCAAAGGCTACTTACCGACGCATGACCCGTCGGCTGAAGCGCTTGCCATCAGCTTCCAGTTGCAGGGTGTATACCCCTTCGCTCAGCTCACTGAGGTCAAGTACCGCATCCAACTCACCACCAGGGGTAGCGCTGCTCTGGCTGAGGACCTGCTGCCCGAGGGCATTGTAGAGGTGAATGGTTACCTCCTGGCCGTCGTCTACCTTACCACGCACGTGGAGGCTGTGCCTGGTGGGGTTGGGGAAGATCTCCAACGACTCGACGCGCAGGGTCGTCAGGCTGGTCGCCAGCACATCCTGGCAGAGCGAATCGGTGCCACACTCGTCCGTGATGGTCAGGCAAACGGTATAGTTGCCCGCAGAGGGGAAGGTGTGCGAAGGATTCTCGTCAGTCGAAGTGGTGCCATCGCCAAAGTCCCACAGGTAACTATCGCCACCGTCAGAGTCATTGGAGAAATCGTAGGCAAACTGCCCGGTGGCACTGAAGCCAAAGTCCGCGTCGGGCACCGGACAGATGATGTTTACCTGCTGAGTGATGGTATCGGTTTCGCCACAGGTGTTGGTGACGATCAGGGTTACCGCGTAGGTGCCTCCGAGGGCATAGGTATAAGAGGGATTTTGCATGGTCGAAGTACTGCCATCGCCAAAGTCCCACTGCCAGTCGACGGGGGTGCCAGAGCTATTGTCTACGAAGTCAGCCGCCAGGCCATTGGTGGTGGTCAGGAAGCCCGGGGTCAATTGCTCACAGACCGCAATCTGCTGGCACAGGGTATCGCTATCGCCACAAGTGTCGGTTACGACCAGGCATACCTCAAAGGTATCTTCTTGGGAGAAGGTAAAGGTCGGATTTACCTGCGTGGTGGTAAAGCCATTGCCAAAGTCCCAAAAGTGTGATTGCAAGAACTTCCCTGAGCTATTGCTGGTGAAGCTGACGGTGGGGCCGCTGATGTCGGCGGTGTAGTCGGCTACCACCGGAGTAGAGTCGACCTGGACCAAAATGGGCGTACGGGCCAGGTTGCAAGCGTCGATGGTGTAGTACACGCGCCCGTTGAAGCTACGGGGATCATTGACGCCACTGAAGAGGTTGCATAGCCCTACTCCGGTCTCGATGGTCAGGTCGGAGTTGGAGTAGGTGAAGGAACCATTGGTGTAGTCGGCTTCAAAGAAGACGTAGATCGCGTAGGTCTGCCCGGAAGGAATCACGATGCTGGCGGGAAGCTCCACGAAGGTCGGAGCTGCGGTACCCTGGCCCTGCACCGTGATGGGGCCAGTGCCTACCTGCGTCCAGGCCGCAGCGTTGGTCTCATTGCCCACGTAGGTGCCCTGCGGGATGAAGTACACCTCCACATTTTGGGTACCAACTACGCCCAGGTTGAGGTCAAAGCCCGTAATGGCAATGTCGGTACCGCCCGAGGCCGTTACGTCAAACATGTTTCCGCCGCCACAGCCATTGTTGTCGTCGAAGGTAGTCTCCAGGTTTCCGGAGGCAGAGAAGCCCAGCCAGAAGGTGGTGTCTTGGGTGATGGGCCCGGTGAAGAACGAATCGGTCGCTGCGATCAGCGAACCACCACCTGTGGTATCCGTGTACCAGCCGTAGCGCCAGCCTGCGCCATTGTCGCCCACCAGTACCGTCGAGTCGCCCAAGCAGAGCACTGGATTTTCCAGGGCAATACCAGCCGGATCTTGATAGCCGCTGATGAAGACCGAGGTATTCACGGTATCGTTGGTGATATCGCCGTCGCCACTCAGATTGGTGATGATGGTGATTTCGTAGACCCCACCTAAGTAAGTGTTGTAGGTGCCCACGTCTAGGGTGTCAACTTCGATGAAGTCCAGCGAACCGGAGTAAGTCGCGCTGAGGGTGGTGCCACCGCCGTTGGGGTCCGTGATCTCCACCACGACCGGGACAGAGGTCAGGAGGTTGACTCCTACGCTTTGGAGCGCGATCGCGAAATTTTGCGAGCTATCGCCACAAGTGTTGCCCAACGGCTCTACCAGGGCCAGTGGCCGGGCATCGTCGCCGATGGGCGTGTACTCGTCGGCTCCGATGTCAGGCGTAGCCGGGTCGCGGGGGTCCCCGTCGATGTCTTCGGTGATGAATGGAATCACGAAGGCCCCACCGTTGGCGTTGGGTCCGCCGAGGATCCGTAGATCATCGGGAATGCTGACGAAGAAAGGATCGCCTTCTCGCGAGTTAGCGTTGCTACCGGGTACCCCAGCCTGCCACGCCGCTAAGTCAGCATAAGTGGTAGTGCCCCAAAGCGCAAAATTGCTGTTACTCGGCGGCGTATAGTACAGGTTGTAATCGAGCTGGACGATTCCAGTACCAGAGTCGTCGATATCAACCGCGTGATCTCCATCACTGACAAAAATATTGTTGAGGATGGTTACTACATCAGGATCACCGAGGAACATCGCATGCCCGGTCCCGCTGTAAAAGGTGTTATTGATCACGTCGACCAGTTCAAAGTCGAAGGCGTCCAACGCCTCATCGGTCTGGCTGCTGACCAGGTTATTGGCAATGAGCGAGGTCGAAACCACTGACACAGACGCGTTGAAATTGATGTCGTTGAGGTCCATCCCGATGTCTGGCACCGTGATTTCATTGCCTGTGATGATGATATTGCTCACGTCATCGAAGAAAAGACCATCCGCAGCGGCGTTGGTGGAAGTGACCACGTTGTTGGTGAAGCTCAGCGAGTCAACATGCTCGACATCCATCGCCGCCGTGCCATACTCACTGAAGACACAGTTGTCTACCAGCAGGCCAGGATTTTGGGTCGCATCTGAGATACCCGTGGCGGTGATACCAAAGGTGCCACCGTTAAACTCGGAGTTACTGACGCTCAGATACTCAAAGTTGTCTCCGAAACTAAAAGTAGAAGTGAAACTACCTGTGGCGGCAATGGATGCGGAAGGGAAGCCAGCGCCAGGTGCCAGGATAAACCGGCAGCTATCGACGTCGACGAAGCGAGCTTGGTTGGTTACATACAAGCCAAAGGCATCATCGGAGCCAGAGTGGGCGATGGTCATGTTTCTGAAATTGATGAAATCAGTTCCATCCAGCTCAAAAGCCGCCGTCCCATTGGCACTGGCGACCACCCCTGTACTGTCGGGCGATACCCCACGGAAGGTAATGGTATTGGTGGCAGAGGAACCCGCGATCTCCCCGATCACGACGCTCTCATTGTATACCCCCGTGTCGATCTCAAAGATGACGGGGCCACCTATTCCGCAAAGGTTGAGCTCATCTACGGCTGAGACCAGGTCAGGATAGTCAGCCGCCGGGTTGGCCTGAGAAATGGTATAGGTCCCACTGAGCGGGGTACACAAGGTGAGGGACAGGGTATCGTTGGCGGGATTAGAGTCCGTGGTGCTATTGGGGTTACTGGTCCAGACCTCGAGGGTGCTGGTTCCTACCGGGAAATTGAAAGCCCCTAGCGACAGCGGCCCGTCGGTACCCAAGGGGGATAGCGGTCCGGTGTACCCCACGTTGACGGGGGGAGCGCCATTGACCGACCAACTGATGGTGGCACTGTTGAGGGCATTGGTGCCGAAATTACCGATGGTGGCTTGGACGTTGGCGTTACCACCACCGGCTGGCAAGGTCGTGGGAGCGTCAATGGAGACGATCCCGGCATCGTCAGGGACCAGAGATAGAGGGGTAAACTCAAAATAGTCATTGTCGGTGTTGGCCGAGCCAAAACCAGCGATGTCATAGTTGCTGCTATACTCCACGGCCAGGCCAGCGTTGAGCTGTACGCCCACGGTAGCGGTGGTAGGAGTGGTAGCAGAATACATCGGCACGATGTAGATGTTGTTGGTGCCCTCTTCGAGGACGATCGAGAAGTAGATAAAGCCACTATTGGCCATCTCGAAGGAGTGCCAGCGCACCCAAAACTGCCGATTGGGAGCCGTACCGAAGGTTTTGGTATACACTTCATCATTGGTACTGGTAGGCGGAGAGGTGGTAAACTCATCCCAGTGCCCACAGATGGTATTGTCCGGCAAACTACTCGATGGCAGGGGCGCATTGTTGTTGGGCAGTGCCGTAGCGGCAATATCAAAGGTGAGCAAGCCGTTGGCACTGACCTTGAACTGCGTAACGGGTTGACCAAAAAAGCTGAATGGAAAGGGAATAGTAGCTGGTGATCCCCAGGAATTCACGCTTTGAGAAGGTGGATAGATTGAAGTCCAGCCAACGGTGCTAAAGTCAGAATCGGTGTTGAGGCCACCAGGATTACCGGGACCATTGACAAACGGCGTCAAGGTATAGGTACTAGGCTGCGCCCATACCAATCCCGCCAAAAACACCATGGTAGTAAGGAAGGTAAGGATTCGTCTCATAAAATGTAAGGAAACTTAGGGTAAAAAAATAACTATCAATCGCGGGTTGTAGGTGAGGTGTTTCCAGATTGAATCCGTATATTTACGCTTATTTGCCAGGGTACCCAACGGTTGCGCCACACTAGGCCCCAATGATTTATGGGGGTTGGTTATTACTAGAAAAGAGGAGATTTGATGGTGTATAAAATCGGAAACTATTCAATGATAGCCATTATCCACTCTAGCAACAAATTTTAAATCAAAAATCGACTATTTCTGTCGTCAACTCAACCGCTCCGAGCGGTGATTTTTCCTTCTACCACGCATCCCCCCCACTCATGATCAATCACTTAGCGGGCGTTGAGGCCCGTCACCTCAGCACCCCTCGCCTGCGCCAGTACCTGCTTAGCTGCGGCCCCGCGCAGGGTACCCCCGTCCTCTTCGTCCACGGCAACGCTTCCTCCTCCACGTTTTGGGAAGAACCCATGCTCGCTCTACCGGATGGCTATCGAGGGTTGGCCCCCGACATGAGAGGATACGGAATGACAGAATCAAAATCGATCGATGCTACCCGTGGATTCGATGATTGGGTGAAAGACTTTGAGGCCCTGCTGGAGCACTTACAGATTCGCAAGTTTCACCTCATCGGTCATTCGCTGGGGGGCACCTTTGTCTTCAATTGGATCGCGCAGCATCCCGAGACAGTGCTTTCGGCCTGCGTGGTGTGCCCGGGCTCACCCTATGGCTACGGCGGCTGCCACGGCCTGGAGGGGCAGCTCACCCATCCCGATGGGGCTGGTTCGGGGGGAGGGATCGCCAACCAGGAGTTTGCGCGGCTGATGGCGCAGCAATACCGGGGCAGCGACTCGCAGGCCGCCCCCCGGGTGATCATGCGGCAGTTTTATTTCAAGCCTCCCTTTGTGCCCGCGCGTGAAGAAGACCTGCTCACCAGCCTATTGCAGCAGCAGGTAGGGCCCTATGCCTATCCGGGCGACTTTCAGCCCTCACCGCACTGGCCGATGGTGGCTCCCGGTCAGTATGGCCCCCTCAACATGGTATCGCCGCTATACCGGGGCGATGCAGTAGCGCGCTTTCTCCAAAATCCCCTCAAACCTCCCCTGTTGTGGATCCGCGGCAGCGACGATCAGATCGTGAGCGACGCCTCGCTCCTCGAAATGGGACAACTCGGCAAGCTCGGCCTCATCCCAGGCTATCCGGGCGAGGATGTCTATCCCCCCCAACCCATGGTAGCGCAAACCCGCGAGGTGCTGCAGCGCTATCAGCAAGCCGGGGGGAGCTACTCCGAAGTAGAAATCAAAGACGCCGGGCACACTCCCTACCTGGAGCAGCCAGAGACCTTCAATCAGCATTGGCACCACTTTTTGCAAAAAAATTCGCAGCCCGGATAATCTTGGTCTGATGAATTTTCTATCGTTCGCAAATCGCTATCATCTAGATCATTAGCTAAGATAAGACCTGGGATCGGCCCCAGAGTCAACCGCGACTTTGTCAGAAAGCGAGCTAGGATCTCCTGTGCAAGGGTATACCTTTGAGTCATCAAGTAACTCAAAACCTTCATTCCTTTTCAATTATGGCAACTACCTTTCCCACCGTTGAGCAAGCTCAGGCTACCCAAAAGCAGATCTTGGACACTTTTGTATCCAACTATCAGAAGCTCATCGAGCTGACACCCGCCAAGACCCCAGTACGTGGTGCCGCCGAGCTCGCGCTAGCCTACTTCAACCGCACTCGCGGCATCCTGGAGTCGGTAACCGAAGCTGACGTAGCCGATCCCAAGGCGATGGTCGAAAAAAGCCTCGATTCGCTCAAGCTGTCTTCTGACCTCAACGTAGAGTTCAGTAACAAGTACATGGCGCTGTACCGCGACTTTGCCAAGCAATAGTCGAGAGATTGAGAGGTCGAGACTAAGAGATTGTACGTCCCAAAGTCTCAGGATCTCACCATCTCACCATCTCAAAATCTCACCATCCCTCTATCATGCTGAATATTGGTGTCGACCTTGTAGGTCGGCGCCATTCTCATTTTTTGTTGAAGCTACCGTGGCGCAAGCACGATTGGCAAATAAGATCGAGGGGCAGTCCAGTGATCAAAATTATTTTCGCAAACCTTTCACGATCAACAGTTTATGGATGATTATGATTGGCTTTCTCCCCAAAGTCAGAGGGGATATTCTCCTAATACTGATTGAAGCGGCTTTAGAGTATTTGTACGTTTGTTAATGTCAACCATAGAGTATCACACCTCACACCTCTTAATATCAATTTATCATGGCAACTTCGAATCCTACCATAGAGCAAATGCAAGCTACTCAAAAGCAGATGATGGAAAACATGGCTGAAAGCTACAGCAAGATGGTCCACTCTTTTACTCCCGAGGACACACCCGCTCGCACCGCAGCTGAGCTTTCTCTGGAATACTTCAACCGCTATCGTGAAATCATGGAGCCTGTGACCAACAGCGAGACGCCTCAGTCTTTCGTCGAGTCGGTCATGGACATGATGAAGAAGTCCTCCGAGCTGAACATGGAATTCTCTGGCAAGTACATGGACATGTACAAGGAGATGATGAGCAAGTTCGGCGTAGCGATGAACTAATTTTCCTTTTTTGCGATTTGGTAAAGTGGGCGGTGCTAGCGAAAGCTGGTACCGTTTTTTTTCTTTGTCATGAAGGATAAACAGGGAGTCAATAGATGACTTTTGACTGTATAAAGTACTGATGGTCAGTAGTGAAACAGGAGACAGACACCACTCTAGTCCCATAGTCAACCAGTGAAGGTTGCCTTCAGTCATTGAATCCCTCATCCCCGTGATTTATCTTTATAGAGTAAATAATGCTGACACCTTAAACATTTCCAAGTTATGGCAACTTCCAATCCTACCATGGAGCAGATGCAAGCTGCTCAGAAGCAAATGATGGATACTTTCATGGAAAACTACCACAAAATGGTAGAGTCTTTCATGCCTGAAGATAATCCGGCCCGCACCGCTGGCGAGATGTCGATGGAGTACTTCAATCGCATGCGCGAGATCATGGAGCCCATGATGACCACCATGCCTGAGTCTCCCCAAGAGTTGATGGACCACATGATGAGTTTCATGAAGAAGTCTTCAGACCTCAACATGGAGTTTGGCAACAAGTACATGAACGTCTACCAAGATATGATGGGCCAATGGCCGATGAACATGATGGGCGGCGAGAAGTCAGAGCCCAAGAAGACCACCAAAAAGGCTGCTCCCAAAAAAGCCGCTACCGATAAGGAGTAAATACTGCTCCGATTGGTCTGCGCACAATCAGCCCGTCCCTGGTGGACGGGTTTTCTGTTTCTGACCATTCCATTTTCGAGGGCTGGTTTCTGCGGCGCTTTTCACCCCCATAGCCCCTTCCAGGGAGCATTCAGATAGGGTTGAGCTTCGCCCAACCGAAGGAGGGATGCTCTTGGAGGGGAACACAGGAGGTGACTGGCACCTTCAGAATGAAGTAATTAACCACACACTACTGGACATGAGCCTTTGGCGCGCTCGTTTTTGGACAAGATAAACAAGATGGGACAAGATTGACAAGATGGGACAGGATGGCTTTCAGGTGCTTTTGATTTTGAGAATCCTGTCTAAATCGATGATGTCTAGTGGTCTGAATTAACCATTCGAAATTCGCATAAAACATTGACCAGAAGCACTTTCGATTACGAATTTCGAATGTGAAGCACTGGCAACCTATCATGAAGCTTTTTTTTGATAATCAAAACCTTACAAATAGAGGCGTACCGCCCAAAAACGCAATGGTCAGATTTTTGGAGCGTTGCTTAGCTCAGGCCCAAGGCGGGGGAAGCTTTTATCCGGGCTGATTCCGGTTCATTCCCCGGCAAGCCCGGTTCACTCCTCCCGGCTAGTGCGCTAGTCGGGAAATGGCGTTTTTCGAGGCGTACCGTTCACCTCAATCCCCATCGCCATGATTCATACCGCCGATCCTAGTCTTTATCAGCCGACCGAACGACAGCGCCAATTGATCGAACGTTGCAAGCAGGGCGATCCGCAAGCTCAGGCCACGCTCTATCGCAACTACCTCCAGGCCATGCAGCGTATCGCCTTTCGCATCACCGGTGATTGGATGGAAGCCGAAGATGTGATTCAGGAGG
The DNA here is from genome assembly GCA_964449365.1 of uncultured Bacteroidia bacterium. Classification (GTDB taxonomy): domain Bacteria; phylum Bacteroidota; class Bacteroidia; order J057; family J057; genus CAYVAP01. The sequence continues at coordinate 575 of CAYVAP010000027.1, read as the reverse complement.
CTTTCATGCGGGCCTTTAGCCATCTGCACAGCTTCAAAGCCGAGGCCACCTTTGGCGCCTGGCTCAAGCGCATCGTGATCAACACCGCCATCAACCACCTCAAGCGCCACAAGGGCGAGTGGGTCCCCCTCGATCCTGACAAATTCGACCTCGCCGAAGAAGAAATACGCCCCTACGTTTCGCCCTGGAACATGGAGCAAATCCAAGGAGCCATCAGTCGTCTGCCCGAAGGCTATCAGCAGGTATTTCGCCTCTACCAAATGGAAGGCTACGACCACAAAGAGATCGGCCGCATCCTCAACATCAGCGAGGCCACCTCAAAGTCGCAGTTTAGCCGCGCCAAGCGCAAGCTGCGTGAAATGTTGGCCTGAGAGGGGGGCAAGCCACCTGCCGACTTCGGTCTATTCAGAAGAGGTAATATTTCCCGCCAAAGTGTATCTCCGCATCAGGTAATGTCCCTCAGATTTCCGGCTTGGGGTTGACTCTCCATTTAGGCTGCTTGGCATCACCAATAAGATAGATTATGAGTCAACTGTCTAATCGAAACAACCTGAGTCCTAAGCAGCGCCAGCGAC
>CAYVAP010000026.1:15410-16749 GCA_964449365.1 uncultured Bacteroidia bacterium | reverse complement strand
CAGCAGCACTTCCAATTACGAATTCCTGATTACGAATTTCGAATGCGAAGCACTAATGCCCATTTGCTCCAAGGAAGCGCCCTGGCCCATTTGAAAAAAGTCGCCCCGGCCCTCACTCAGGGCCTACCAGATGGCGGATACCCTCCACGTGCAAACCTTTGGGCCGCAGACCATGTACCGCGCTACGGTAGAAAACTACATCGCCAACCTATAAGCCGAAAGAAGGCGCAGCAGGCAGCCAGCAAATTGCTGCCAGGAGAAAAGGGTATGCAATTTGCAGTCTGATTCAACGCCAAAGCTTGTTTGCGCATACCGCCAGTAGCCAGCCCTTACGACGGTTCATCGGAAAAAACTACCCGTTCACTAGCGCGCAAAAGATAACGGGAAAATTTTCTTTACTTTGCGCCAGAAATCCAGTCGGGGAATCGAACATTTCCCAGATTGATGTAAGTTCTACCACAGACCTAGGTTGTTTTTGGGCCTGAGCGCAAAGATTTTGCAGCATCATGGAACGGTGAGAGGTTGATTGGGGAGGCAGAGTGGCGCTCAGTATCGCCGTGAACGGTTCACTGGTTCTTTTATTCCCACCCTGAGTAATAATCACCGCTTGCTGCCTACGGTGACAGAGTCATTCTGCGATTTTCAATCTATTTCCATTGCATGGAACATATCCATCCGATTTTTGATCGAATTCTCTCCCGCGACGACAAACAATCCCTGCTAACACAACGCGCCAAGGTAGTGTGGCTGACGGGCCTTTCCGGTTCTGGCAAATCCACCATCGCCCAGGCAGTAGAGCGCGAATTGCACACCCAAGGCTATCTCACCAAGCTCCTCGATGGCGACAACATTCGCGTGGGCCTCTCCAACAACCTGAGCTTTTCGGTCGAAGATCGCCGCGAAAACATTCGCCGCATCGCCGAGGCCGCCAAACTTTTCCTCGACGGAGGCATCATCTGCCTGTGCTCCTTTGTGAGCCCGACGCGCGAGATCCGCGACCTGGCGCAGCAGATCATTGGGCCTGAGGATTTTCTGGAGGTGTACGTCAATGCCCCCCTCGCGGTCTGCGAAGCCCGCGACGTGAAGGGCCTCTACGCCAAGGCCCGCGCCGGCGAGATCAAGCAATTTACCGGCATCGACTCGCCTTTCGAAGCGCCTGATGCGCCCTTTCTCGAAATCAAAACCGACGAGCAGGACCTGCCCCAAAGTGTACAAACGCTGGTGGAGGTTCTCATTCCGCATATCAAATTTCAGTGATCAGTGAACAATGATCAGTGATCAGTGAACAGTGAACAATGATCGGTGAACAGTGAACAATGAACAATGATCAGTGAACAGT
>CAYVAP010000026.1:10230-15310 GCA_964449365.1 uncultured Bacteroidia bacterium | reverse complement strand
GTGAACAGTGAACAATGAACAATGATCAGTGAACAGTAGTAGCTGCGAACTACGAACTTCTTACAAAGAACATTTCCACCGCTAATCTGAATACCTGAATGGACTATCGACTGAGTCAGTTGAAGCAACTAGAGGCAGAAGCAATCTACGTGATCCGTGAAACTGCTGCGCAGTTTGAGCGGCCTGTGTTGCTGTTCTCTGGTGGCAAAGACTCCATCACCCTTGCCTGGCTGGCGCGCAAAGCGTTTCACCCGGCCAAGCTTCCCTTCCCTCTGATGCACGTAGACACCGGGCACAATTTTCCCGAGACCATCGAGTTTCGCGATCGTTTTGTGGCTGAGATGGGTTCTCGCCTGATTGTGGCTTCGGTGCAGGACTCGATCGATCAAGGTCGTGCTGTGGAAGAAAAAGGCCCCAGCCCTAGCCGCAATGGCTTGCAGAGCATCACCCTGCTTGATGCGATCGAGGACAACAAGTTTGACGCTTGCCTGGGCGGTGCCCGCCGCGACGAAGAGAAAGCCCGCGCCAAGGAGCGTTTCTTCTCACATCGCGACGAGTTTGGCCAATGGGAGCCCAAAAACCAGCGCCCTGAGCTATGGGACCTATATAATGGCTTCAAAGCCCCCGGCGAAAATTTCCGCGTCTTCCCGCTCTCCAACTGGACCGAGCTCGACGTATGGATGTACCTTCAGTCCGAAAAAGTGCCCATGCCTTCGCTGTACTTTGCCCACAAGCGCAAAGTAGTCAACCGCGACGGCGTACTGCTGGCCGAAAGCCCTTTCGTCTCTCTGCACGACGGCGAAAGCTGGGAAGAGCGCTCGGTACGCTTTCGCACCATTGGCGACGCGACCTGCACCGGCGCAGTAGAATCAGAGGCCGACACCATTCCTCTCATCATCGAAGAAATTGCAGCTACTCGCACCACCGAGCGCGGCGGCAGGGCCGATGACAAGCGCTCCGACAGCGCCATGGAGGACCGTAAAAAGCAGGGATACTTCTAAGTAGAATTCGTAATTCGTAATTCGTAATTCAACATGATGTACGTACCGTCCATTCCGAATATCGAATTTCCGATCTCGAATTTTGTACCCAAAACCCTACTTACCAGATAGGGTATTAGAAGTTGTCTCCATCCTCTCTGGGGCACTCCTTACGCTCCAACTTTTCACTTTGAACTCGGAACTTTAAACTCCGAACTCGGAACTTTCAACTATCCACTCCACATGGACTTACTCCGATTTTCCACCGCAGGTAGCGTCGATGACGGCAAGAGTACGCTGATCGGACGCCTGCTATATGATACCAAGTCGATCTTCGAAGATCAAATCGAATCGATCGAAAACACTTCCAAGCAACGCGGCGACGAATACGTCGACCTGGCGCTGCTGACCGATGGCCTCAAGGCTGAGCGTGAGCAGGGCATCACCATCGACGTGGCGTACCGCTACTTTGCTACCCCCAATCGCAAGTTTATCCTGGCCGATACGCCGGGGCACATCCAGTACACCCGCAACATGGTCACGGGTGCCTCGACCGTAAACCTGGCCATCATCTTGGTAGACGCCCGCCACGGCGTGATCGAGCAGACCCGCCGCCACAGCTTCATCGCTTCGCTGCTGCAAATCAAGCACCTGATCGTGGCGGTGAACAAGATGGACCTGGTCGACTACCAAGAAGAAGCCTACCAAAAGGTGAAGGAGCAGTACGAAGAGTTTGCTTCCAAGCTCAACGTGCCCGACATCCGCTACATCCCCTTGAGCGCCCTCAAAGGCGACAACGTGGTAGAAAAAGGCGACAAGATGCCCTGGTACGAAGGGGGCACCCTGCTGCACACCCTGGAGACAGTACACGTGGGCAACGACTTCAACTACGTCGACTCGCGCTTTCCGGTGCAGTACGTGATTCGCCCTCACTCAGAGCAATACCCCGATTATCGCGGCTACGCCGGTCGGGTGGCGGGTGGGGTATTCAAGCCAGGCGACGAGATCCTGGTGCTACCTTCGGGCTTTAGCTCCCGCATCAAGTCGATCGACACCTTCGACGGACCGCTGAAGGAAGCCTTTGCGCCGATGTCGGTCACCATCACCCTGGAAGACGACATCGACATCAGCCGTGGCGACATGCTGGTCAAGCCCGACAATCAGTCCAAAATGGGCCAGGATATCGAGGTGATGCTGTGCTGGATGAATGATAGGCCGCTGCAACCCCGTGGCAAGTACAAGCTCAAGCACAGCACCCGCGACGCTCGCTGTATCGTCAAAGACGTACGCTATAAAGTCGACATCAACACCCTACACCGGGTAGAGAATGACAAGAGCCTGGGCCTCAACGACATCGGTCGCGTGCATCTGCGTACGACCGTACCGCTGCTGCACGATAGCTACAGCCGTAACCGCCTCACTGGCAGCCTCATCATGATCGACGAGTTTACCAACGAGACGGTAGCCGCCGGCATGATCATCTGATCGAGCTTGGCACACCAATTGTCAGAGGCGAGAGCGGACAAATTACACGTTGTCTGCTTTCTGCTTGGTTTAAATCTCTTATTTACGTAAGAAATCCGGGGAAAGTGGTTCCCGAATATCACTGCCCCCGTCTTTTTTGCCTTGCTATCTATTTCATCCCTTTGGAGGAATTTTCCTAGGTAGTCGAATTATACGTTTATGAAAAAAGCATTCATCACTGGCATCACTGGGCAGGACGGGTCATTTTTGACTGAGTTTTTGCTGGACAAAGGATATGAAGTACACGGCATCATCCGCCGGGCTTCGGTGTTCAATACTGAGCGCATCGAGCACCTGATGGGCCATCCGCAGTTGCACCTGCATCACGGCGACCTGGCCGACAGCGCCAACCTCAACAAGCTGCTGGGCGAAGTTGAGCCCGACGAAATCTACAACCTTGGTGCCCAGAGCCACGTGAAGGTTTCCTTCGAAGTGCCAGAGTACACCGCCCAGGTCGATGCGGTAGGTACCCTACGTATCCTCGACGCCATGCTCAATCAGTGCCCCCAGGCGCGCTTTTATCAGGCGTCGACCTCCGAGCTCTACGGTCTGGTGCAGGAAATTCCCCAAAAGGAAACCACGCCCTTCTACCCCCGCTCGCCTTACGGGGTAGCCAAGCTCTACGGGTACTGGATCGTGAAGAACTTCCGCGAGTCTTACGACTTCTACGCCTGCAACGGCATCCTCTTCAACCACGAGTCGGAGCGCCGCGGCAAAACCTTCGTAACCCGCAAGATCACCACCATCATGTCGGAGATCGCCGTGGGCCTCACCGACGTGCTACGCCTCGGCAACCTCGACGCCCAGCGCGACTGGGGCTACGCCAAAGAGTACGTGGAAGCTATGTGGCTGATGCTGCAACAGGATAAGCCCGAAGATTTCGTCGTGGCCACTGGCAAGATGTACTCGGTGCGTCAGTTCGTCGAGAAAGCCGCCGCACACGTGGGCTTCGAAATCGCCTGGGAAGGCGAAGGCGACCAGGAAAAAGGCTATGACAAAAAAACCGGCAAGCTCATCGTAGTCGTCGACCCCAAGTACTACCGCCCTGCCGAGGTAGAACTGCTCATCGGCGATGCCACCAAGGCCAAAGAAAAGCTGGGCTGGGAAGCCAAAGTCGATCTCGACCAACTGGTGGAAATCATGATGGAACACGATCTCAAAGTCGCCAAACAAAAAGTCCTACATGCACAAGGAAGCTAAGATCTACGTCGCTGGCCATCGTGGGATGGTCGGCGCCGCGATCGTCCGACGTCTCCGCCAAGAAGGCTACCAAAACCTCGTGATGCGCAGCTCCAAAGAGCTGGACCTGCGCGACCAGGCGGCGGTAGCGGCCTTTTTTGCCGAAGAACAACCCGAATACGTATTCCTCGCGGCGGCCAAGGTAGGCGGCATCGTGGCCAACAACACCTACCGGGCGGAATTTTTGTACGACAACCTCATGATCGAGGCCAACCTCATTCACCAGGCCCACGTGCACGGGGTGAAGAAGTTGCTGTTCCTCGGCTCGTCGTGCATCTATCCCAAATTTGCGCCCCAGCCCATGCAGGAAGAGCACCTGCTCACCGGCACCCTGGAGCCGACCAATGAGCCATACGCCATCGCCAAGATCGCGGGCATCAAGCTTTGCGAAGCCTACCGCGACCAGTACGGCGATGACTTCATTTCGGCCATGCCCACCAACCTCTACGGGCCCAACGACAACTACGATCTGCAAAACAGCCACGTACTGCCCGCCCTGCTGCGGAAGTTTCACGAGGCCAAGGTCGAGGGCAAGCCCAGCGTAGAGATTTGGGGCGATGGCAGTCCCATGCGCGAGTTTATGCACGTGGACGACCTGGCCGGGGCCTGCATGTTTTTGATGAATCACTACTCCGACCCTCAGTTTGTCAACATCGGCGTGGAGTCAGACGTGAGCATCAAAGACTTAGCCTTAATGATCAAAGAGGTCGTCGGCTATGAAGGCGAACTGGCCTTTGACACCAGCAAGCCCACGGGTACGCCTCGTAAGCTCATGGACAGCAGCAAGCTGCATGGCTTGGGCTACCAACCCGAAATTTCGCTGAAAGAAGGCATCGCCCACGTCTACCAGGATTTTCTCGCCAACCACGACAAGTATGTGGCCGGTAAGCGCGTGGTGGCTTAGAGGCATTCGGGATTGGAAATTCGAGATTCCGAATTGCGCCTCCGGCCTGTTTGGGCCGGAGGCTTTCTGTTGGCCTGATGCTCTTCCACCAAAGCAAGCATCCAATCAACCTAACTGAATGACAGCAATACTCAACGCCCTGCGAATGCAGCGTTGAGGGTCTGGTTGCGCGCAGCTTACACAGAAATACGCCCCATTCCCGGCTTCCTGCTTTACCGGGATCTGCGATCTGCGCCATCAGCGAGATCCGCGCGAGATACAAATAGCTGCGCGCCCTTCATGCAAAATTCTTTTTGGAGAAATGCTTTTATACCCAAAAGCCCTGCGGATTGAGCGTTTGGTTACGGGCAGATTGTGCAGAGATACGCCTCGTTCCCCGCTTCCTGCTTTACCGGGATCTGCGATCTGCGCCATCAGCGAGATCCGCGCGAGA
>CAYVAP010000026.1:0-10130 GCA_964449365.1 uncultured Bacteroidia bacterium | reverse complement strand
TACAAATAGCTGCGCGCCCTTCATGCAAAATTCTTTTTGGAGAACAGTTTCCAGATGGATCCCAGACTGTGATCCAGAACTCATCCGGGCAACACAACTGGTTACAAATTACAAACCTCGAATTTACCAATTCTCCCCATCAGGCTACCAGCGCTGCACCGCCCGAGTGTGCAACGTCTGCCCGCTGCGGTCTCGCCACTGTAGCCAGAAAAGCCCCGCATGCGGCAGCAGAAGCGTGGTGTAGCGCGCAGCGGTAACCTGCCACTGGCCCAGCTCACGCCCGGTGAGATCAAACAGGCGTAGCTCATGCCCACGGGTAGGGCCCTCTACGCGCAACAAACCACGGGTGGGATTGGGATAGACGCGCCAGCCCGTAGTAGTAGCTTCCTTGGCCAGGTTGGTCGGCTCTACGTAGTCACAGGGTAGATCAAAAGTCGCGTAGTAATCGCTCGTGTAGCCGATGTCTGCATCCTGATAACAGCGAAAAAACTCATACCAGCCTTGAGGAGGAATAAGATCATATAGCCCCCCATCGGGCACCACGGCACGCCAAACGGCATCGGGCCGAGTCTGTATTACCCCAATGCGCTCGACATATTGGTAGGTAAAACTCTGCGAGAAAAGATTTGCCGAGTCTTCGTAGCTGATCAAGCATGTGATAGAGGCAAGCATTTGCCCATCCACGGAGACCGTGGTATCGCCTGTGACCACCCCAACGTAAGGGATAAAGTCTATGGGGGGAAATGGAGTGGTGTTCTCCAGGCTAAACTGCACACGATCTCCCACTGATACGCTAAAATCATACATCAGGTGCAGGCTGTCGTCCGCCCACAGCGAGATAGAGTCGCCATTTTGGTGAATCAAATATGGCCCTACCTGCCGCAAGGTCAATTCTCCAATCACCGTATCACCGATGGCTTCATACAGGATGTAATCTTGAGGCGAAACAGGGAAGGAGTCGCCGCCAGCGTCATCGTACCAGCGCGCCCCGATGGGCGCAAAGGGCTGCTGAGCCATCAGGCCCACGGAAAAAAGCAGGAGCAAGCACAGACCGAGAGGTTTCATGGGCTTGATGTTTTTCCCACAACGCATCCTCTCAGCGATCTGCTGCATCGCAAGCCATAGATCTTACTCGTTTTTGGCTTTCTCTTTCAGAAAGGCCAACTGATCTGACGTCAGACCCGTCAGTTCCACGATGATGGCATCGCTGGTACCTTGTTGGGCTCTTCGCCAAACAACCGCTTGAAGCCGTAGTCAGTGAAGGAGTTGACGTATTTCTCTGTGAACTCGGGCACAGTCAGCCTTTTTCTCAAAGACAGGGATTTCTCGGTTCACCTGAAGGGAGGTGTTTGGGGCTCATATCTCATGACAGCTACACAGGCATTTCCCATACCTATCCCCAAATCACCCGGGCCTTCCGGATCTTGGTCGCGCTGCGATCCAGCTTATCAAAGGGACGCCAGATGGGCCCCTCTGGTAGGGGGATCTCGATGGTCAGCGCCTTGTTGAGGGTAGGATGTTGCAGCGTCATGCGGCGCGAGAGCAGGCAGATGGATTGGTCGGAATTGAAGGAGGTCTGGCCATACTTCATGTCGCCTTTGATGGTGCAGCCGATGTGGGCTAGTTGTACCCGGATCTGATGGCGGCGGCCCGTTTCGAGTTGCACCTCCACCAAGGCGCGCTGGTTGTGGGTGTGCAGTACGCGGTAGTCGAGCTTGGCCCGCTTACTGTCGCCGACGGGCTTGCGATGCGCCCGCATGATGTTGCGGCCTGGCAGCTTGGCCAGGTGATGCAGCAACTCCCCCTGCGGCGGCTCGGGGATGCGCTCGGTGATGGCCAGATAGACCTTTTCGACCTCCTTGGCCTGAAATTGCTTGGACAAGCGCGAAGCCGCTTTCGAAGTTTTGCCCAGCACCAAAATGCCCCCCGCCGGGCGATCTAGCCGATGAATCAGCCCCAGGTAGACGTTGCCAGGCTTGTCGTAGGTGCGCTTGAGGTAGTCCTTTACCCAATCGACCACGCTCTGGTCGCCCGTCACGTCGCCCTGCGAGGCCATACCAAAGGGCTTGTTCACGACGATGAGGTGGTTGTCTTCGTATAAAATCTCCATAAGAACTGCGATCTACTCAGCGTGGTTGAGGGTCAAAGTTGGCTGGCAAAGGTAGTCACTAATGAAGAAAGCTCGAAGCTTACAGTTTGCAGCCTCACGCTGAAGTCGCTGATCATTAGCTGGTTAGGGCTATTTTGACTGAGCCGAAACTGCGCCCCGAAAACAGCGGCCACCACGCCCCGGTTGCTGCGGATGCCCGCCTTCATAGATCGCCTTTGCCCATCAGCGCAGCGGTAAATCACTGCTTATCTCCCCCCTCAGACGGTCTACCTCGTCCCAGTCGATACACCCGCATTTCTTTGCCTCCTACTTCTACCCGGTGAAACTCGATCACCCGCAGGGGGCTGCGGGCTACGGCTTGCCGGAAGTTGGCGGCTTTGAGCATGAGCAGGGTAAGGGTACCGCCCGGGGCGAGCAGGGATTCGGCTTCGGTGAGAAAAGTCTGGTAAAAGCGTCGCAGATCGACCTTTTGGGCCATGCGCAGGCCAAAGGGAGGATTGGTAACGATGTAATCAAACTGCCCGGCGGGATAGTGCTGCCTCAGGGTGCTCATTTCCACCTGCCGGACCTCGGCGCGGTGAGCCAGATCGAAATGGGCCAGATTGGCTTGGGCACCCGCTACGGGCTCTTCGTATCGATCGCTGCCAAAGAGTTGCAAGCGCGGAAAGGTGTCTGCGGCTTCCAGCAAAATCGTCCCCGCGCCGCAAAAAGGGTCGAGCAACTTCCCCGTCGCGCCATCGGGAATGCGGGCAAAGCGCAGCAGCGCCTGCGCAAAAGTAGGCTTGAGCGATACCGAGCGATAGTAGGCCCGATCTTCGAAGCGATGGCTGAGGCTTTGACGGGTAAGCTGCCAGCCGATCCACACCAGGCGATCGTACACATCCACGCGCAGGTCGACTTCGTAGCCCTTAAGGTCGACGGGGGTGCCAAAACGATCCTGCACGATGCGGCCAGCCAGGCTGGCTACGGCATAGCTGTCGAAGGCATGCTGCCCCACCCGCTTGGTGGTGATGCGAAAACTGCGGGCCTCGGCCATCTCTGACAGAGGGAGCCGTTGCAGGGTTTCAGCCAGCGGGGTGAGATCTTCGGTATCAGGCAAGGTGAAGTGATGCAAATAGCGCATCACGTGGTAGGCCAGGCGAATTTGCCTAAACAGCGGCCTCACCACTTCCACAGTTGCTTCCACATTGACCTGCAACAACCCACGCCGACCAAAGGGATGCCGCTCGGTGGTGGGCATGGGCAGCCCAGCCGATTGGCACAAGGCGAGGCACTCCTCCGCGAGCAGCCCTTCGAGGCCTGGGTCGGTGGTCAGCAGGTAGGGAGTGGCGTTGGCTTCTGTCATGGGGAACAAAGGTATCGAAAATTCGAGATTGATAATCTAGTGCTTCGCATTCGAAATTCGCAATCAGTAATTCGTAATTGAAAGCAAATATAGCCGCTTGGGCGGCCACTGAGTGAGCCAATATGGACGGGGGCTGACCAAAGTGCCTGATACCCTGATACCTTATTTCCCTTATATCCCTAGTCGTTCATATAGGTGAGTTGTATCCCGGATAGCTCCCGGTAGTCGCGAAAAGGTAATTTCCTACCCCCTTACCCCCTATATCTCTTATGCCGTATACCGCGCCCCCCAAGCAGGCAACGCTCGTCCCCCACTTACGGCACCCTTTTTGCCGCCATGCTTCCGGGCCGGGCAGCTTTCATCTGTCCGGATTTTCCGTTACTTTCGTTCACGTCTCCAACTTTCTTTTTATCCAATTCTCTTCCCCTTATGATCGCGATTGATCCTGCTATCGAACAAAAAGCAAACACCTGGCTCAACAGCAACATCAGCGACGAGGCCAAGGCCGAAATCCGCCGCATGATGGAGAGCGACAACGCCGACGAACTGGTCGATTCTTTTTACAAGGATCTCGAATTCGGCACTGGCGGCTTGCGTGGCATCATGGGCATCGGCTCCAACCGCGTCAATGAATATACCATCGGCATGGCTACCCAGGGCTTTGCCAACTACCTCAACGCGACTTTTCCCAACGAAGATATCAAGGTGGCCATCGCCTACGACAACCGCAACAACAGCCAGTTTTTTGGCGAGATCACCGCAGAGGTCTTCTCGGCCAACGGCATTCATGTCTACCTTTTCGAAGAGCTGCGCCCTACGCCTGAGCTGTCTTTTGCCAATCGGCACCTGGGCTGCTAAGGCGGCGTGGTGCTCACCGCTTCGCACAACCCCAAGGAGTACAACGGCTACAAGGCCTACTTCGACGATGGCGGCCAAGTAACCCCGCCCCACGACAAAAACATCGTGGCCGAGGTACAGCAGGTCACCCTCGACACCATCAAGATGGAGGCCGACGAAAGCAAGATCGAGCGTATTTCGACGCTGGTGGACGAGCCTTACCTGGAAAAGGTAGCCACTAACGTGGTTACCCCCGAGGCCATTGCGCGGCAACACGATCTGAAGATCGTTTTCTCCTCGATTCACGGCACGGGCATCACCCTGGTGCCGCCCATCCTGGAGAAGCTGGGCTTTACCCAGGTGCACGTGGTGAAGGAGCAAAGCACCCCCGACGGCAACTTTCCCACCGTGGTGTACCCCAACCCTGAAGAGGCCGAGGCCATGAGCATGGCCCTGGCGCAAGCCCAAGAACTCGATGCCGACCTGGTGATGGGCACCGACCCCGATGCGGACCGCGTAGGCATCGGCGTGAAAAACAACCACGGCGAGTGGCAACTGCTCAACGGCAATCAGGCCGCCACCTGCCTGATCTACTACTTGCTCAAGGCGCGCCAGGAAAAGAACCTGCTCGACGGCAAGCAGTATATCTGCAAAACCATCGTCACCACCGATCTGCTGGACAAAATGGCCGAGGCCTTTGGCGTCGATTGCTACAACGTGCTGACCGGCTTCAAGTACATCGCTGAGAAGCTGAAGGAATTCGAAGGCCAAAAAGAATTCATCGGCGGCGGCGAGGAGAGCTACGGCTACCTGGTCAACGACTTCGTGCGCGACAAGGACGCCGTCATTTCCTGCGCCATGCTGGCCGAGGTAGTGGCCTGGGCCAAGGACAAGGGCATTACCCTCTTTGACCTGCTCACCGAAATCTACATCGAGTATGGCATGTTCCGCGAGGGGCTGGTCTCCATCAAGCGCGCGGGCAAGCAGGGCGCAGAAGAAATCCAGCAGATGATGGCCGAGCTGCGCAGCCATCCGCCGCAGGAGATCCAGGGGGCCAAGGTCACCAAGATGCGCGACTACCAGAGCGGCATCGAGAAGGACCTGGCTACCGGCCAGGAAACCAAGATCGACTTCCCCAGCTCGAACGTGCTGCAGTTCTTCACCGCGGATGGCACCAAAGTCTCTGCCCGCCCGTCGGGTACGGAGCCGAAGATCAAGTTTTACTTCAGCGTACAGGCCGAGCTGCCCGCCGCCGATCAGTTCGATGCGGTCTATGCGCAGTTGGGCGAGAAGATTCAGGCCATTCAGGCGGAGATGCAGTTGCAGTGATCAGTGGTCAGTGATCAATGAACAGTTAGCAATGGACAATCGGTGATCAGTTTTTCAGCGATCGATGATCAGTAAAGAGGCCGCCCTCGACTTAAGGTTGGGGGCGGCTGTTTGTTGGGGGAGAATGAATCAGTACACAGACTCCTGACTCCTGATGTCAGTTTTTACTGGCTACCAGAGGCCTCTGTACCGGGCGGTAAGCCCAACTACGCTACCCCACAAAATCGAGGTAATCATCTGGCATGATGGTCTGGAATTGCGCGGCGGGATAGGCGGCTTGCCAGGCGGTTGGGACTTTGCTACGCTTTTGACGGTTCCACTTGAATTCATAGGCGTAGAGCTGCCCGCCGCTTTCTTCGACATAGTCGATCTCCTGCTGATCATAAGTTCGCCAGAAATAGCGGTTTTGATAGCCGAAGGTGTAATCTTGGCCTTTTCGTCGCTCGACCATCAAGAAGTTTTCCCAGAGCTGTCCCTGATCGTTGCGCTGAGTGAGCAGGTTGAAGTTTTCGATCAGGGCATTGCGTACTCCCAAGTCGTAGAAGAAATACTTGCTGCTTTTGGAGACCTCCTTGCGCAGATTCCGGCTAAATCCACTGAGGCGAAAGATCACAAAGGATTTTTCCAGGAGGTCGAGGTAAGTGGCAACCGTTTCTTTGCTCAGCCCTAGCTGTTTTCCCAATTCGCTCAGCGAAACTTGGCCACCGATCTGAAAGGCCAAGAGACGCAGCAACCCGATGAGTTTATCGGCATGTCTGATGTTGGCCAACTCCAACACATCTTTGTAAAGGTATGCCGAGACCAGCTCGCGCAGGTATCTGATTTTTTGCTCATAGCTGCGGAGTGAACGAATGCGAGGATACATACCAAAGATCAGTTGCTCTTCCAATTGCTGCTGAAGCTCGAAGGGAGAGTGGCGCTTGCGTAGCTCCTGCACGGCAATGGGATACAACAAATAGCTGAGCGAACGACCGGTGAGGGCCTCGCGGGTCCCCGAAGCCAGTTCCAAGGTAGAAGAACCCGTGACCAGAATACGTAGCTTCGGAAAATGATCGTGCAAAATCTTCAGGTTGAGCCCAATCTCAGGAATGCGCTGCGCCTCATCGATGAACAAACATTCGTAATCGCTTACCAGCCCTTCCAGTTTTTGTAAATCGCGCGACGCCAACACCTCTAGGCTCGGCATGAGGTCGGCGTTGAGCGACAGGGTTTTGAGACCCAGCTCCGCCATGACAGATTGAGCCAGGGTGGTCTTGCCTACCTGTCTGGGACCAAATAGCAGGATGATTTGTTGGCCATCACGTAGGTCGTCGAGCAGGGCCGGTTGATAGCTGCGTGGGATGTAACGCTTGGGGTTCATTCTCCTAATTTAGCTAAATTAAGAGAACAAACTCGCCAAATTCGGCTAAATGCAGAGAAAGTATTCATCGCTTGATTCCACAAGCCAATCACCCACATGCGCGATTACCAGAGCGGCATCGAGAAGGACCTGGCCACGGGCGGGGCAAGCAAGATTGATTTTCCCAGCTCGAACGTGTTGCAGTTTTTCACCGCTGATGGTACCAAAGTCTCTGCCCGTCCCTCGGGTACGGAGCCGAAGATCAAGTTTTACTTCAGTGTATCAGTGAGCAATGTTTCAGTGAGCAATGATCAGTAAAGAGGCCGCCCCTGACTTGAGGTTGGGGGCGGCTGTTTGTTGGGAAATGGGGCGAGAGAGTTTTGATCGATCATGGAGGAAATGATCAGCAAAAAAAGCATCTTACAACAAAAGCGGTCATGGAAACAAAGTTTTTCAAATACTGGAGCAGGCAGGCCATCGCTGACCGATTTGGCTTAGAAAGGACCTCTGATTGTCCCTACTTGTCTCAATGGCTAAATGAGGAAGTCTTGCTGACGGACCAAGAACGAATGGAACTGGCTCGGCTACAAGCCAAGCTCAAGGGTAATGTCGATCTGTGGAACGAGCAAGAGCTGATCATCAAGTTCATTGCCCTGCTGATCGATATGGTCGATAGAAAAATTATTTTTCCTGTTACTCGTTAGCGATGGCCGCTGCCTGGCGGAGTTGGAAGAAGCTGCCTTTCGACCAAATGGGCTGTTGGTGTTTCGCAGGCCGGACTTTGAAGTGGCGCAGGTCGAGACCAAGGTGACCCGTCGGCAGTAGCGCCGCTCTAGCGGGAAAAGAGGGTCGTGGGCTTGAAAAATGGGCGGTCAAACCAGTGGAGATTTTCTAAGATAAGAGCAATCTCCCCAACAGCTTGGCAGAGCTACTTGCGCAACTGGGCCAACTGCTCCACCAGCTTGCGCTCGGCTTCGCTGAGGCGCTGGGGCAGGCGCACGTTTACGCGCACGTAGAGGTCGCCGTAGCGGTCGGGCTGATCGTAGTGGGGCATGCCCAGGCCGCGCAGTTTGAGGCGCTCGCCCGGCTGGGTGCCGGGGGGCAAGTTGATGCTTTTGGGGCCGACCAAGGAGGGCACCTGGATTTTTTGGCCCAGCAGAGCCGTGTAAAGGTCTACTTCCAGGCTGTGGTAGAGGTCATTGTCGCTACGCTCGAAGCGCTCGTCGGGCTTGATTTTGACGGTGAGGAAAAGGTCGCCGTTGGTACCCCCCTGCTTGCCTGCCCCCCCCTGACCCTTGATGCGCAGCGTTTGTCCATCTTGGATACCGGGCCGGATGCGTACCCGTAGCCGTCTGCCTTCGAAGCTCAGCACGTCGGTGAAGCCTTGGTAGGCCTCTTCCAGCGAGATTTTGATGTTAGCTTCGTAGTTTTTGCCACGGCGAGGCCCACGCCGTCGGGTACCAAATATCTCTTCGAAGAAGGTCGCAAAGCCGTAGTCTTCTGGCTCGGGGGGAGGCGTACCAGGCGCAGATGGCTGCTGCCGGGCTTGCTGCCGATAGAGGTATTGCTGGCGCAGCGCATCATATCGCTGCCGATTCGCTGGGTCGAGCAGGATTTCTTTGGCCTCCGAAATTTCCTTGAAGCGCGCCTCCGCAGCAGCGTTGTCGGGGTTACGGTCCGGGTGGTATTTTACCGCTAGTTGCCTGTATACCTGTCGGATCTCGTCGGTCGACGCATTGGGCTGCACACCTAGCACCTGATAATAGTCTTTGTACGACATCGCAGCAACGTTAAATTTCCTCTCATTCCTCCTGCGAATCTTGCCCGGGCGCTTTTGAGCGTTGCCCTTGATTTCGCCGGTTGAGGCCAGGAAAAATCGGCATCTCATCGGGCCTACGTAGGCGAGGCGCCTCAGGGTTGGGCAGGGGCTTGGTTTCTGGCAAGGGCGGCTCCAGGCTGTCGGGTTGCTTCACCGGATCGATCATGGTAGGCGGTGGCAGCAGCCAGAGAGGTTTTTCAGGACGCTCATCGCCGCGCCAGTCGAGCCCCTCCAGGCTATTGTCCTGAAATACGACTTCGTAAAAGGGGAAAAAGGTGCCTTCTGGCTGGGAGAGAAAAACGATCTTGACCACTTCCCGATTTTCGAAGTAAATCTTCACCTCGTTGGCCAGGGCCTTGTTCATCCCTTGGTAAGAAACCGGAGCGGTATCTGCCGCCGCGCTGTCTGGGTCTTCTTTGATAAAGTAAATGCTCTCGGCGTTGCCAATCATGCGTACCCTGTAGAGATCATTATCGCGAAACTTGAGTTGCATCTGTCGCCCCTTGAGCTGGTTGAAGCCCACCGTGTCTTCCTTCGAAGCCATGAAGCTATTGCCCGAGATTTGCATCGAATCTGCCTGCTCATTTTTCATCCACACAGTGATGGTGTCGCCGGTGAGTTGATTTTCCTCTGACCATAAGATGGGATCGGTGTAGAGGTAGAGTAGCGAATCGTCGTAGAAGTAGACCATGGAGTCAGCTCGGCCCTGCATGTCATTCATGAAAAACCGCACCTGGTGATAGCCGATGAACTTGCGCTTGACGATGGTGTCGATGCGCTGCTCAAACTGGGCCAAGGACGGAGGGCCTACCTTCAGCGTATCGAGCCCTAAGCGATCGAGGGCCAATGAATCTGCGATCTCTGAGATGGCTAGCTCTCGCAGGGCTGCTGAGTCGAGGGTCTGTGCAGAATCTAGCTCGATAGGGAGCGGTGGTAGCAGCGAATCGAGCTTGACGGTATCGCTACTCAGGCTATCGGTGAGGGTGGCTTGCAGCGCAGCCAATTGCTGGGCCTGCTCAGCCCAGCGGTCGATGTACTGGGTGTCTTTGAGCGAAAAGAGGGTGTCGGCAAAGATGTAAAGGGTATCCTCGTCCATGCGCTGAATCGCTACCGCATCGCCAGTGATGAAGCTTTCGTCGGTATCGCGGTTGAAGCGGCCATAGTCTCCCTGCAATTCCAGAGAGCTATCTTCTTGGATGACCACTACTTTGCCCAAGGCCAACCCCAGGCTTCTGCCGTCGGTGTAGAGCAGGGTATCAGCGATCAGGGTATACGAAGAGTCTCGCACCTGAGAGCGCTGAAAGAGGTCGATACCGGCGGTTTGGGTATCGTAGCTGCCCTGCGTGGTTTC
>CAYVAP010000025.1:0-16780 GCA_964449365.1 uncultured Bacteroidia bacterium | reverse complement strand
AAATAACCTCCCTCTTTCCATTTTAGGCAAAGAAATACAACCCTCTGTTTATCAAATTTTTACTCTGCGCCTCTGCGCGAAACAGAAAGGGGAAGTTATTCTTTGAGCTTTACTAAAAATCGAAAAACTCTTTTCTAAAATCAAATCGCCGAGAGCCTCAGCCATAGCTCCTTTCCATCAGCCCAATTTTGGCAACGAGGCGCTCTTCTACCAAGATCCACCCCCAGCATCGGCCATTGAGAAGCCTATTCCCACTGCCTCCGAATCTCCTCTCGCAGAGGCACTAGCGCTTGGTCGAGGGCTTGATTGCCTGTCTCGACCAGTTCGAAGGTTTCGCCTTGCCCGAAATATTGCAGGATGGTCCCTACCTGCGGGGTCCAGTACTTGAGCTGACCGTAGTCGGGGCTGTCGAGGTATTCGAAGCCCTCCATTTCGTAGACGGTGAGGCTGTCGCGCTCGGTCCAGCGATCGCGCACCCGCAGGCCTCGCTGGGTGATGTCGGTGTAGTAAGCAGTATCAGGAGTAGTCAAAAATCGATAGTCGCGCACTTCTACCCGGTTGGTTGTGTCGCCTAGGTCCACCGAAAACTCCTGCACGAAGTACTCGGTGCGCTGTTGCACATCGACGTAGACGTTGTACACCTCCAGCGAATGGTAGCGCTGCGGTCCCTGCTGCGTGATGGCGGTCCATTGCCGTTCCTGCTGCTTGGGCTCGCCATCGCTAAAGCTTTGATACATCACTGGTGCATCGCCCGTCTGCACCAGTTCGATGGCTTCGATCATGGATGGTTCGCCCGGATCTGGCTCACCCCGCAGGGATATAGGCAGGTGCGTTTGCTGGGCGGCGCAGCCCATGATCAGCCAGAGAAAGGGAAGCCATATGAATAAGCGAGGCATACGGATCGGATTGGGGGAAATGAGCAAAACCTAGAATCCCCCGCCAGGGCAGTGGCGGGGGACGGGATGCGGGTCGGGGAGCGGGTTGCGGGGAGCAGTACACAGCAGAACCGTATTCCCCTAATACCCTCGATCACTCCGCTGCGGATACGCAGAGCTCGGCGTATGCCGCTTTGAGGTGCTGGGCCAGCATGTCTTCGTTGGCGCGCTCGATGTGATGGCGCTCGATCACGTGGGCCAGGTTGCCGTCTTTGAAGATGGCAATGGAGGGCGAAGAGGGGGGGTATGGCAGCAGATATTCGCGGGCTTTTTGGGTGGCCTCACGGTCTACACCAGCAAACACCGTCACCATCCGATCAGGCTTGATTTCGCTGGCCAGAGACATGACCACGCCAGGGCGGGCGGCCCGGGCGGCGCAGCCACATACAGAGTTGACCACCAGCAGGGTGGTGCCTTCTTTGGCCTGAAGGGCCTTGTCTACTTCTTCGGTAGTTTTGAGCGAGGTAAAACCAGCTTGCTCTAATTCTTGGGCCATGGGGGCCGTCAATTCGGGAGGATACATAGTGTCTTAGTTAATGTCGTGTCTTAATGAATAGATGGGAAGCCTGGTAGGTCTGGTTTCCGCTTCGTCCTGATGTCAAATGATTCGAATAGCTAAGATACGAATGCTGTGGTATACGACCAAGCAGCCACCATGTTTGAATATCAGATGCGACCGATAGCGCGTTTCACCACATTGCAGGTGGCGAAGAATGACAGCCACCGCGCAGCGGCATTGGTCGTAGCTGGTCAGCAGACTATGAATGGGAAACACGCCCTACCTCGCGACTGCATACCTTGTTGCGCGTGCCGTTCACCTCGGTTATCAGGGATAAATTTAACCGGTACTTTACACGAATCCCAGTAGAACTTCTGTATTTTTGCACCCTATGATGAAGCAGGTTCTCTTTGGATTGCTGGCTTTGCTGTTGGTGCGAAACAGTCAGGCCCAGAGCAACGATGTTTTTGATGAGCGCGTGACCACGGCAGGCGAGGTGAAAGCCACCATCACCAACCTAGGCAACATTGGCAATAGCTTTCGCGGGAGTTTCAACGTAGAGGGCTTCCCCTCTTGCGAATACCCCGCTGGCTCAGGCATCGAGCACGTCTTTGACGGCGGGCTATGGGTCGGTGGCCTCATCAACGGGCAAGCGGTGGTGAGCACTGGCGCCGTCGATGACGCGACTGGCTACGCCACGGGTAAGTCTGGCTTCGAGTACACCTCTACCACCCCGCTAGAGCTACGCTCGACCCTCTTCGATGACCCTAATTTTTCTCCCGACGCACTTTCGCAGCAAGATTTTGTGTCTACTTTTAGCGATACCGCCGTGCGGATTCAGACGGGACCGAGCAGCAGCATTCCCATCGTCAACCACGATCTGCCGCTGGGCATCGAGGTCGAATTTACCTCGCTGAATTGGAGCTTTAGTTTCTCCAACTTCTTCATTATTCTCAACTATCGCATCACCAACATCGGGACCGACACGGTCAAGAACCCCTACGTGGGGTACTGGATCGACGGCGTGGTCCGCAACGTGAACATCACCCCGCCCGGCGGTACTCCCTTCTTCAACAAGGGAGGAAATGGCTACATCGATAGCCTCAACCTGGGCTACGAATTCGACGCTACGGGCGATCCTGGCTTTACCGATAGCTACATCGGGACCAAGTATTTGGGCGCGGAGTTTAACGGTGGATGCCCCACTGACACGGCCTTCAAGGTCAACTTCAGCACCTGGCAGTTTCGCAACTCCTCTGATCCGCGCTATTTCTTCCCCACCGATGATGTGCGTCGCTACGACAAGCTCAGCAGTGGCCTCAACCAATTGGATGCTTGGGAGGGAGACATCCAACCGCAGATCAGTTCGCCCAACAACCGCTCCAATCTGGTGTCGGCAGGGCCGTTTCCAGACTTTGCCCCGGGCGATGTGATCGAGGTGGCCTTTGCTATCGTTTGCGCCCGCCGGGTGTTTGATGGGCTTCCGGCGGCGGCCAACACTCCCCAGCAACGAGCCAATTTGGTCCAAAATGCTGGCTGGGCCCAGCGCGCCTACGACGGCGAAGACGTCAATGGCAACTGCATCCTCGATCCCGATGAAGCCTTGGATGGCAACTGCGAGCTGACCCGCTTTGTGCTGCCAGAGCCGCCCCCTTCGCCCAACACCCGCGTGATTGCCAAAGACAATCAGATCGAGGTGTATTGGTCGCGTTTTCCCAGCGAGACCGCGATCGACCCGATCTCCAAAGAGCGAGACTTCGAAGGCTATCGCCTGTACAAAACCGCCGTCGGGTTTGACGTGGGCGACGTGCAGTTACGGGAGGCTTCGCTCAATCTGGTAGGCGAATATGACCTGCGGGGCAACGGCCTGTTTCTGGAAACGGGACTGGACAGCATTCGCCTCGACCAGCCCATCCGCTTCGAAGGAGATACCAGCCAATATCACTACCGCTTTGTATTCGATCATGTGGCCGATGGATGGCAGCACCTAGTCGCAGTGACGGCCTTTGACCGGGGCGATGCGGTCAACAATGTACCCTCGCTAGAGTCGGGCCCTTCCTCCAACCTGCGTAGCGTATTTACTGGCAAGCCGCCCAATGAGGCATTTTCTAACGGTGAGCCTTTCGTATATCCAAACCCTTACTATGCTCGCGCGGCTTGGGAAGGCAGCAGCACCCTCGAAGAGGACCGCAAGCTGATATTTGCCAATCTCCCTTCGCGGGCGGAAATCCGCATCTACTCGGCTGCCGGCGACCTTATCGACGTGATCAACCACGACGCGGCTACCTATCAGGGGGGCGACATTCGCTGGTTTGATACCTACAGCGATCGCGAAACCACCACTTTCTCGGGGGGCGAACACGCCTGGGACCTCTTGTCGGCAGATAATCAGATCATTGCACGCGGGCTTTATCTCTTTGTGGTGATCGACCAAACAACCGGGGTCAAGCAGCAGGGCAAATTTGTGATCATCAAATGACGCTTTTTGAGGTGTGCTCCTGACCGACCGAATCGGTCTCGATGACGACTCACTTCCTTACTTACCTATCAACCTTATGCGTAATTATTTCCTATGGATCGTACTGGCTGCGCTGCCAATGTTTGGCTGGGCCCAGCAGTACCCACTCGTAACCATCGAAGACATCCAGCGCCCGAATCAGGACTCGCTGGCGTCCTGCAACGAGCGTTCGCCTTTGCTCGATGATACCGTGCGGGTGCGCGGCATCGTCGTCGTCGACGGTGGCCTGGCCTACTCAGCCGATGGCCGTCAAGTATGGATTCAGGATGGCCCCGGCGAATGGCAGGGCATCGACGTGCGCTACGGCGGTGGTAGCGCTACCAGCCCGGTAGACATCTGGGACCTGGTGGCAGGCGACTCGGTCGAGCTCACAGGCATCGTTGAGCGCTTTGGGGCCGAGACCCAGCTCAATCCGCTCGAAAATGGGGTGAACCTGCTGAGCGCGGGCCGCCCGGTGCAGTACACCAACATTGACGTGGGGGTGCTCAACGATGGCAACCTCGTCAATCAGATCGAAACCGGAGAGGCCTGGGAAGGCCAGTACATCGAAATCACTAACGCAACGGTGACGGCTCGCTCGGGGGTATTTGGTGGCAATCGTCGCAACTTTACGGTAGAAGACGAAGACGGCAATCAGATTCAGATTTCCGACCGCTTTCCTGCGGCTCGCTCGATCGACGCGACCGATACTGACAACCGCAATGATGATCCTGGCGAGCTATTCATCCCTTTTCCGGGTACTACCTTCGATACCATTCGCGGATTGGTATTTCATATCTATCCTTCGGGCTGTGCTGCGCAGGGAAACCTGACCTTTGGCTACGAGCTGCACCCCTTCAAAGGCTCGGATATCGTGATTGGGCGCTCTGGTCCACAGATCTTTGGCCTTTCACGCAACCCCATCACCCCCAATGAGACCCAAACCACCACTATTCAGGCCAACATCATAGACCCCGATGGCAACGTACAAAACGCCCTCCTATACTACGCCGTGGGCCTTAGCAGCAACAACTACATCGCGACTCCTATGACTGATATCGGAGGCATCTACCAGGGGGAGATTCCCGCTTCAGCCTATAACAATGATGATATCGTCAAGTACTACATCGAAGCCACTGACGACAGTGCCATCACGATCACTTTGCCCAGTCAGGGGCCTGCTGAGCCTGAATTCTTCACCGTGCGGGCCGATGGTACCACCATCTACGACGTGCAGTTTACGCCCGAGGGCTACGGTGGCTTTTCTACCTTCGAAGGGCAGGGAGTTACCGTGCGGGGAGTCGTAACGGCTACTTCGCAGCCCGGCGACCTGGGCTATGTGTACATTCAGCAGCCCGGCGAGACGGCGTGGGCGGGACTACCCCTGATCCAAAACTCTGATCTCAACAACCTCCAGCGAGGCGATCTGGTGGAAGTTACGGGTACCATCAGCGAGAGCTTTGGCATGACCGTGATGGAGGTCAGCAACATCAGCATCGAGAGCATCAGTCAGCCTTTGCCCGATCCGGTGATCCTCAACCCTGACAGCTTCACCACCCGCACCTACTACAACGAGCGCTTCGAAGGGATGCTGGTAACCCTGGCAAATCCCAACGGCAACGCTATCTATGTAGTCGATGACAACGCCGACAACAACACCGGCAGTACCAACAACTTCGCCGAGTACCGCGTGGGTACTTCGCTATTGACGGATGCCACAGGCTGTCGGGTCATCGCTGGTCGGCAAACGGGTTCTGTTTTTAGCTCGCTCAATGTGTCGTCTATCAACGATTCTTCCTTAGCCTTCAATGCGGGGGTGATCGATAACGAGTTGCCGCTTTGCATCGTCGAGCCTGGCGATAGTGTGAATAGCATCACAGGGATCATCTATTACGGGTTTGGCAACATGAAGCTCCTCCCCCGCAATAATGATGATTACGACAACTATTCGGGTGAAAATTGCCCTGACGGGATCGGCGTCTCCATCAGTGAGGTGGCAGCGGGCAGCCTGCTGCGTGCTTATCCCAACCCTGCCTATGATCGCCTCACGGTAGAGCATATCATGGCCACGCCGCAGGCCCTGCAGGTGGAGCTACTCGACCTGATGGGTCTCAACTTGCTGACTCAGGCGGTGAAGGCGGGCGCTACCGAGACTGAGCTAGACCTCAGCGCCGTAGGTGCAGGTCTGTACTTGCTGCGCGTGAGCGCTGGCCAAGAACTGCTTTTCAGCCAAAAACTCATCGTCGAGTAATGGCTGCATCACATTGATGGTCAATGGCCAGTAAGCTTTGGGGCTCGCTGGCCGTTGGCCTTTTCTCTGCTCTCGCGATTGATTGATCGCTTCTTTTCGATATTTTCCTATGCAACGATTCCTCCAGATTTTGGCTTTGATGCTAGGCGTCGGCAGCGTCGTCAGCTGCGAAAAAGGCGCGCCACTAGTCAACCGTCCTCCCGATACTCGGATCTTCGTTGATGCGATCAACCTCGACAGCGCCAACCGCCTCAACACGGTGGTGCGATTGCACTGGCTCGGCACGGACCAGGATGGGTACGTCGAAGGCTACGAAATTAGCATCGACGAGGGAGAATGGGGCTACACCACCGCTACTGACAGTGTGTTTCGCTTCGACCTGGGAGCGGCCTCCGATCCTTTCGGGGTGATCGATTCCACGGCTGATATTTTGTTTCAGGTAAGGGCCATTGACAACCTGGGCGCACGCGACGAGTCCCCCGATGTACTCGTGGTGCCCATCAAAAACACCAAGCCCACGGCGGGCTTCGATTCGGTGCTGACCTTGCCCGATACCGTCGCGATCGTGGGGAGCATCTCCTGGAATGTATCAGACGTGGATGGGGTAGAGACGCTCGACTCGGTGTACCTACGCATCAACGATGGCCCCTGGCGCAACTTTGCCCCTACGGTAGATTTTGTGACCTTTCAGCCGATGGATGCCACCCTCTCGGGCCCTCAGGCGGCGGAGTTGTTTACCGGGGCGGAGGCGACGCGGCAGACCGAGCCGCTGCCGGGCTTGCTGGTCGATGGGGACAATTACCTCTACCTGCGCGCGCGCGATGTTTCTGGTAGCTTTAGCGAGGTCGATACCCTGGGGCCATTTTTCTTGCAGGGCAGGAGCAGTGATCTTCTGGTGGTGGCCGAGCATGGAA
Organism: uncultured Bacteroidia bacterium; assembly: GCA_964449365.1. Taxonomy (GTDB): domain Bacteria; phylum Bacteroidota; class Bacteroidia; order J057; family J057; genus CAYVAP01. Next base: position 9,684 of record CAYVAP010000025.1, on the reverse strand, counting down.
ACGTGGCTGCCATTGATCGCTACCGCGAGCTGCTCGATGCGACCGTGGACAGCTATGACTGGTACGATCTGCAAAGCCGTTTACCCAACTTCTGGGAGCCGACCTTCTCTCTGTTTTTGCGCAGCTACGATCAGGTGTTTTGGTTTTCCGATGGCGTACCCAACGAAGGAGAAGGAGAGCAACTGCTGCTGTCGGTGGCAGGCCCCACCTTACAACATCACCTCAACGACGGCGGGAAGCTGCTGATCACCACCAGTTTTCCCGGTGAGTACAACACGCCCGAGATCGTCAATTCATCTTTGATTTTTGACTATTCACCGCTCGACAGCCTCTCGGCTTCATCAGGACAGGCGCGGGTGCCTACCGGCAGCAAAATCTCTCCCCTCGGGGAGTGGGTAGGTAGATTGGATACCCTAGTCGCCTCGGGCTTTATCACCTCGGCTGATCCGTTTTACACCTCAGGGGTCAACGTAGACCTGATGAAGGCCGAGATAACGGCCATTGGTGGTTGGCAAGGCCCTTCGGTGGTAGCGGCTCGTACCCGTTTTAACAATGGGCGCACCAATCAAGTTTTCTTTTCATTGGAGTTGTATCGCCTAGATGGCGACCCTGCCGCATTGGAGTCGCTTTTCGACGTGATCTTCAATGAAGAATTTGCCTGGTAAGCATGAAGAAGATACCAGTAGATCTGAAGGAATAATTGGAAAAACTGAACTAAATGGCTAGCTTTCGGTCCACGATCGGACTTTGAAGCCAATCGCCCCTATCACGACGTCATGGCCATCATTCGCGGCTTAGGAGAGTTTGGGTATTTGTTGTGGCGAGTGATCGCCTCGCTGCGCTATACGCTCTTTGATCGGCGGCGGGTAATCTTTCAGCTCGATCACATGGGGGTGCGATCGATCCCCCTGGTAGCTTTGATTGGATTTTTTGCGGGGGCGATCGTGGCTTGGCAAGGTGCCTATCAGTTCAAGGGCATGGTTTCGCTTTCGGTGCTAGGTGGTCAGGTCGTGCGGGTGCTGATGATGGAGATGGGGCCGGTCTTGACGGCGCTGGTAATGAGTGGGCGCATTGGCGCTTCCATGGCTGCCGAGATCGGCACCATGAAAGTCACCGAGCAGATCGACGCCCTGCGTACCATGTCCATCGACCCGGTACGCTACATCGTGCTGCCCCGTTTCGTAGGGCTGAGCCTCATGATGCCCATCTTGACCTTGTTTGCGACAACGGTAGCCGTCATGGGGTCTTTTTTGGTTTCTGCCTATTTTCTTGACGTAACCAGGCAGGTGTACTTTCATTCGGTACGTGAATTTTTTCAGATCCAAGACCTCTTGGGCGGACTGGTCAAAGGCATGGTCTTTGGGATGATCATCGCATTGGTGTCGTGTTTTCGAGGTCTGAATACAGAGTTGGGTGCCAGTGGCGTAGGGGCCGCGACCATCTCTGCTTTCGTGATTTGTGCGGTATCTGTCCTCGCCGGAGATTTTCTGCTTTGGATAATTTTGTTTTGAGAGCGTTGAAGCCTACGCAGATTTTTTCTATGTTTGCTTCAGCACCAAACCTAGCTCTATAAATTCCACATTTGTGAAATGAACTCTTCCACTCCTATGACCTCTCATCGATCATCATGGTTCTCAGCCATCAGTCTGCTGGCAGTGATGCTGATCCTGCCGATGAGCCTTTTGGCCCAGGACAAAGTCGATAAGGCGATGGAAAAAGCCAGTCTCGCCTTTCGTCAAAACCAGCTCGTCGATGCAGAGGACCTGTACCAGGGGGTGCTCGCCATTGACCCTGACAACTATCAGGCTACCTACCGAATCGGGCAGATCAAGCGCGCCTTTCAAGATTATCGGGAAGCGCTGCGCTATTTCCGCAAAGCCGCAGAAATCGACTCTTCCCGCAACGACACGGTGTACCTGCTGATGGGCCTGACCTACAAGATCCTCGACAACTGCCGCAAGGCCAAAGAAGCCTTCGAGATCTTCATCAAGCGCCACGGTGCCAACGACCTCTACGGCAGGCGGGCCCAACTCGAAATCGAAGGCTGTGCCTTGGCCGAAGAGCAAATGAACGCTCGTCCCTCCTACCGGGTCAAGCCTACGACCTTCAACTCGACGGCAGATGACATGGTGCCTTCCCTATTGGATCAACAACAGGAAGATGTCTTCATCTCCTTCATGTCTTCGCGGGTACCGCCTGGCGAGCGTGCCAAAAAACGAGACCAGGTAACGGGGCAGCCCAGCGACCGCAATCTCTACTACGTCGTCAAAGAAAACGATTCGACTTTCGGCGCAGAGCTGCAATACTTTCCCAAGCGCATCAACCACAAAAAGCGCCCTGATGGACCAGCTACCTTCACCGGCGATGGCTTGACCATGTACTTCGTGCGCTGTAACACCAAAGAGAATCGCGAAGGCTGCAGCATCTTCGAATCGAAATACGATCCCATCAAAAAGGAATGGGGCAAGCCTACCTTCGTCGAGGCCCTCTCTGGCGAAAAAGAAGCGGTTACCAGCCGTGGCAAAACCCAAACGGTACCCACTGATGATACCCAGCCTTTTGTTACCCCAGATGGCCGTACCATCTTTTTCGTCTCGGATCGCCCCGGTGGCGAAGGCGGCTACGACATCTGGTATGCCCGCCGGGTAGGGGCTGGTTGGTCGACCCCACAAAACTTGGGCCCCTCAATCAATACTCCCTTCAACGAGGCCACGCCCTTTTACAACCAAGAAGATCAGATCCTTTACTTTGCCTCGACTGGCTACCCGAGCTTGGGGGGCTACGACCTCTACGAAACCAAAGGAACCATCGACAATTGGGGGCCGGTAGAAAATGAGGGCTTTCCCCTCAACACGACCTACGACGAATTTGGTGGTATCTGGATGAATGAGGGCGACTCACTGACCTACTTTACCTCCAACCGCCCCGGCGGCGTAGGCGGGTACGACATTTACTATGGACAGAAGTATGCCATCAAGCTGAGCAAGCTGGAGCTAGCCGTCAAAGGCACCATTCGCAACAAGGAAACCCAGGAGCCAGTACCTTTCGCCACCGCGATCCTTTTTGAATACCAAGCCAACAATCGCATCGTGCCGCTCGATACCTTCAAGACCGACCAGAGCGCACGCTACAACTTCCCCCTCAAAGCTGATCGTCGCTACAAGGTGCTGGGCAATGCGCCTGACTACCTCGCCAATGAGGAAGATGTCTCCACCATGAATATCCGCACCAACAAAACCCTGGTGCAAAACATCGACATCGAACTAGAGCCCATCGTGATCGGCAAAGAGATCACGCTCAACAATATCTACTACGATTTCGACGAGTATTACCTGCGCCCCGACGCGCTGGCTGAGTTGCGAGATTTGCTCAAGATTCTCAACCAGAATCCCAACATCGTGATTCAGTTGGGCTCGCACACCGACAGCAACGGCACCATCTACTACAACAGGGGCCTTTCAGAAAATCGCGCCAAGGCGGTGGTCAAATACCTCGCCAGAAACGGCATCTCGCCTAGCCGCCTCAACTGGTTTGGCTATGGCGAAACCGATCCGCTAATTTTCCCGGAGACCAGCGATTTCGATGAGCAGTCCAACCGCCGCACGGAGTTCCGCATCACCTCGATCGACTTTCAGTGATGCTTAGATAAAATGATTATGTACAGAGGGGCCTCGTGGGGTCCCTCTTTTTTTGCTTATGAGCTCAAACACCGTATTGATTTTAGGGGCCGCCTCCGACATGGCCCGAGCCCTGGCCCATCGCTACGCCCGGGCGGGCTGGCAGATTCATCTGGCAGCCCGGCGCGCCGAGCGCCTGCAAGCCGATTGCACCGATTTGCAGCTACGCTACCAAGTCAACGCCTACGCCTGGGAATTTGACGCCACAGCCTACGCGCAGCACCAAGCTTTCTGGGATCAGCTCGACCCCAAGCCCCAGTTGGTGATTTGTGTCTTTGGCTTGCTGGGCGACCAAGTGAAAGCCGAGCAAGATTGGGCCCAAGCCCAAAGCATTTTGGCGGTAAACTATCTGGGAGCCGCCTCGATCTTGCAGGTCGTGGCCAACCACATGAAGACCACAGGCCAAGGCAGCATCGTGGGGATCAGCTCAGTAGCAGGCGACCGGGGGCGCGGCAGCAACTATTTTTATGGCAGCGCCAAAGCTGGCTTCAGTGCGTTTCTCTCTGGCCTGCGCAATCGCCTGCATCCGTACGGGGTACACGTCCTCACGGTGAAGCCAGGCTATGTACGTACCGCCATGACCGAGGGCATGACCTTGCCTAGCCTGATCACTGCTAGCCCTGAGCAGGTCGCGAGAGATATTTTTCGCGCCGTAGCAAAAAAGCAACATGTGCTCTACACCCGCTGGATGTGGCGCTATCTGATGCTGATCATTGGTGCGATCCCCGAGCCAATCTTCAAAAGGCTGAAGTGGTAAAGCCCTCAAAGCTCCGAAATGAGCCGCAGGCGCTTGCTCAGGATCTGGCTGCCTCGCTTGATTTTGATGAGAATGGTTTTCTCATGCCGGGTGAGGTGGTCATAAATATCTTCGATGCCCAGGCTTTGGGCAGCGTTGCCATTGATGCTGATGATCTCATCGTTGACTTTGAGCCCCACCTTGGCCGCCGGCGACTCGGGTCGCACGTAGCTGATCACGAAGGTGTTGTAATGGGTACCCATGGTAATGAGCTCCAGACCGCTGAGGTTGTACTCAAAGGGGCGTTTGAAGCCCCAGGTCTTTTTGAAGATGATCTGCTGATGAGGGTAGTCAAAGACGATGCGAAAGCGCGAAATCACCTCTGCCCCGATGTTGCCGTACCAATCGAGTTGTTCAGAGCTGAGGCCCAGCGCTTCGACCTCAGGAAACCCCGCAATGACCTCTTCTAGTTCGTAGGGGCCAATGCGCAGGGCCGGCATGCGGCTGAGTTTGCCGTAGACATTGCCACTCAGCCCTTTGCCCAGGAAGGAATCGATAGAGGGGTCTGGCACGTTCAATTCGTCGTCGAAAAGAGAGATTGCCATGCTCGCGCCCGTATCGATGAGCCACTCCTCCACGTGGCTGTCGCCGTGCTGATCGATCAGGGTAGCCTCGATGTAGGGCTTCCCTTGCTTGATCTCGATGGGATGGCGCTCCCAGCGCCGAAACTTGCGCATGTCAAAGGGATCCCAAATCTGAATATACTCTTGCAGGTAGTTGATCTCTACCCCAAAACGGCCAAACAATTCGTAGCCAATGATGCCGTAAACGGGCTTGCCAAACATGTGGGAGTAAGAGACCAGCCCTTCTGGCAGCACCAAGAGATTGATACCGTGCCCCTCGATGCCCCCGGGCAACTCCATGAACACGTTGCGCGCCAACTGAGCATCGATGGCTTCGCCGTCGCCCAAGCCTCGGACCTTGACCGTGTTGAGCGAGTCGAAGGTCAGAAAGTTGAGCAGGAGCGGCTCGGTCAGTATCGTGGTGCGCACCCCAGTATCCAGGATAAAATTGAGCTCCATCGCCCCATTGACGCGAATGGGGAGTAGCACCACGTTGTGCCGCACTTCGATGGGAATGCGGACTGAACGCGTACCCTCGGGCAAGATAAAGCCAGCCTGAGCTAAGGGGGCAAAAGTCGCACAGACCAGAGCAAGCGAGAGTAGGACGGTGAATCGTTTCATGCAGAAAACCACTTCGGCTCAGACGCAGAGCCATACCTTGTTCTCACCCAGTAATGTACGACAATTCCTCCGAAAGGTCAACCGTCTCTCGTCTGGAACAAACGACCGAAGAAGGCTCGGTTTACTGCTTCTGCAAAGCGCCCAGCAACCAGTTGAGCTGCACCCTTGCATCGGTGAGCAAGCCTTTGTAGGATCGATAGTGGATGGTACTGCTTTTGCGCTGATCAGCCATTCCTTGGCTTAGCGCCCCTCCCAACACCATCACGTCGATGTCGCGCCCGGGCAGGTAGGTCTTGAGATCCTGCTGATACGCCAAGGCCAGGCGGCGATCCAGCAAATCGATGGGATGATCAGGTGCTTTGAAATCCAGCAGGATCATGCCCCGGCTGAAGTCTTGCAAGAGCAACAAGGTGGGCGCATCTTTGGCGTGGCCGTTGGTGAATTTGTGCCCCACGTAAAGCTGCACCACCTCGTGCAGGCTCTGGTTGGTCGTGACGAGTGAATACTGCGCCCCCAGGGTCCAGAGGTTGCCGGCCAAGGCTTTGCGGATTTGCTCTAGGGAAGTCTCGGGATTGAAAATGAGGTGTTCGAGGTCGCGCAAGAGCTGTAAGCGGTGACCGCTTTGGCGGGCCATCATGGCCACGTCTACCATGCCAAATTCCGCAAACGCGTCGGTGACCATCTCCAGATGGCCATTGTGAGCGGTGGCGGCATGGGCCAGCGAGTCTTGCATCATCCAGTATTCTCCCTGCTCAAAAGACTCCAGCAACAGCGAAACCACCGAGGCGACTCGGCTTTCGCTTTCGCCGTAAAATTTTTTCAGCACCTTGTCGAGCATGCGCTGTGCCTGCGGGCGACGATAGGTCGGTAGGCGTTCCAGGCTCCCGTTGATCCGTCGCGTGAGCCGGGTACGGGCCTCATTCATCTCCCGCTGATAGACCTGCCGCAGGCTCTGGGTCAACAGGGGCTTTACCTGGCGGCGAATCTCTGCCAGCACCAGGCTATTGTCGATGATCGAGCCCCAGTCGGCGGTCACGTCGCTTTCGAGCACGTCGGCCTGCACCTCGCCATACACGCGACGCAGCAACTTGGGGGGAATGCTGTCGTCTTGATCTAGATCGAAGTACTGCGGGCTACCCACGATTTTACCACCCACCCGAAAGGCGATGCCCGACTGCTTGAGGGCCGAGCGGCGATCAGCGATGGTGTAGCGGATCTGAGCCGATTTGCCTTGACCTAGATCGAGGGTGGATGTCAAGGTATCGCCTGGAATGTCTTCGATATCCACCCGCTCGTCGTTGACATAGAGCGTAAAATCTGGCTGACGGCCATACTCCAGCACCAACAAGCGGCGCAAGCGATCCGCGCTAGGAAAGGCGAAGTTTTGATTGATACCGCTGAGAATGATCTCGGTGCCGTGCCAATGAGGGTCACAGGGCTGGCTCTCGATGGGTAGCTCGACCTGCTCCAGGTCGTGCTTGGCGGCCATCAATTCGTCGCGCCAAATGCGCAGCGACGTCTCCACCCCGCGTGTGCGGGTTTTGATCTCCATCAAAGACGCCACCATCAACCCCGCAAATTTCCCGATGCCTTTGCGACCTTTGACCAGGCGGTTTTTGAGGCGAGTATGATCCCCTTTGCGCGACACGCGGCTGGAGGCGATGTTGAGGTACTCGTGGCGCAGCTCCGCCTCGGTCATGCCCGTGCCATCGTCGCGAATGATGATGGGATCGCTGGTCAAAGGGGCTGGCAGGTATACTCGGGCCTCCTCGGCATCGGCATCAAAGGCATTGTCGATCAATTCCTTGATGGCGAGCTCGGTCGAGCGGTAGTTCTCGCCCAAAAGAGAGGCCAGGCGGGGGTCTACTTTGAAGGTCGCGTTGGGGTGCATAGATGATTCGATATTCGCGATTCGAAATGGCCATTGAAACGGCCTACTAACGGACGCATGCGGGAGAACCCGCAGCTTCTTTCGGAATGGTCCGGAGGCGACGTTCCCATTCACATCGTTGCTCGGGCAGGTGGGGATCAGAGAAGCCCGTCGCTTTATCAAAGGTAGGAGGCCCGGCGTTGTGGCTGTCCACGATTCGGGGTTCTTATCCACATCCGCACTTGTGGATATGTGGACAAAGCAGCAGAAACCAACATCGCGCAGACCCGGCGTTGCCAGATCTGCGCGATACGGTGAGCAGGATGAGCCAGCCTCAACCTGCCTGATCTCCCCCTTCTTGTGGAGGCTTATTTTCGCCGGAGGGCTGTCCGCTGCGGCGCTTACGTCCGCCGCGCTTGCGCTTTTTGCGAGGCTTATCTGTTTGCTCTGCCTGCCCATTTCCGCCGGAGCCATGTTGGTTTTGATGGCGTGGGCCACCACCGCCACTTTGGCGACGCCCCCCTTGACCGCGCTCTTTGCCGCCCCCGCCGCCGTGGTCTCCGCGACTGCGACGTCGACTGGGGTCATAGATTGGGGTTTCGCCCAGTTCCTCGGGGACCTCCCCCTTTGGTACTTCGGCTTCGATCAGGCGCTCGATTTTGGCAAACTTGTGCTGGTCGTCTGGGGTGATGAAGGTGATGGCCTCCCCCGTGGTATTGGCGCGGGCAGTACGGCCCACGCGGTGCACGTAGTCCTCGGCGTCGCGGGGCACCGCAAAATTTACTACGTGGCTCAGGTTGTCGACGTCGATACCTCGGGCCAACACGTCGGTGCCCACCAAAATCTTATACTGCTTGTTTTTGAAAGCACGCAGCGTGTTTTGCCGCTCTTCCTGCGCCTTGTCTGAGTGCATGGCTTGCACGTCGTACTCATGCCGCTTGAGGGCCTCGTAAATGCGATCTACGCTGACCTTGCTAGAGGAAAAAATGATCATACTCTCCACCTCGCGGGTTTCCAGCAGATGGCGCAACAAGGGGATCTTCTGCCCCTCATACACGGAGAAAGCCAACTGACTGACCCCCTCGGCGGGTTTGGCCAGGTTGAGGTTGACCTCCTTGGGATCGTTGAGGATCTCCTGGGCCAGCTTACGGATCTTCTTCGGCATAGTGGCCGAAAACATCAGCGTTTGCCGCTGCTCAGGCACCGCCGCTATGATCTTGACGATGTCGGCATAAAAGCCCATGTCGAGCATCTTGTCGGCCTCATCGAGGATCACGACTTCCAGCTCGCTCAGGTCCAAAATACCTAGCGATAGATAAATCAAGAGTCGCCCAGGGGTAGCCACGATGATGTCGGCCCCATTTTCGAGGGCGTACTTTTGACGGTCAAAGTCGGCAGCGCTCTTGCCTCCGATCACGGGGACGGAAGAAACCCCGGCAAAATAAGCCAAAGCATCGATGTTTTGGTCGATTTGTCCGGCCAACTCGCGCGTCGGGGCCAAGATCAGGGCACGGGTCTTACCGCTTTCCATCTGCATCAATCGATTGATGGTAGGAATCAAATAGGCTGCCGTTTTACCGGTGCCAGTTTGGGCGCAAGCGATCAGATCGTGGCCTGAGAGGATGAGAGGAATGGAATCAGACTGAATAGGAGTGGTGTCTTCGAGTCCCAAGGCTGCGATTCCATCATGCAGGTCGAGTTCTAGTTCTAGTTCTTCGAATTTCAATGTGCCAATAACCTTTAGGGTGTATGTCTGCTCGTCCATCCACCCTGGCTCAGCAGGTTTTCTGGATGATAAAGAGGCTGAGTGCTTTGCCTCACAAGCCAACGCTCTCAATTTACGACAATTACCGCCTTTGCCCAAACTCATCGGTATGAACGGTGTACGGAATAGGGTATGGGTTCGCCTGGTGGGGCGGTTTGCCCGTTCATTTTTTTCCTTCTCAGTGGCCGCGCCAGCGGTCAAGGGGCCTCACCAAAAGGCCAGCCATGGTGTCCAGGCGTGTGCGTCGCGAAGATACAGCGCGATGCCCACGGCGAGCAGCCCCATCGTGACGGCGGTCAGGGCATAGCGCATCACCCGGCGCGGTGGCCAGCGCTGCCGACCGTGATCGCCATAAGGGATGACTTGACGGGGACGCGGCGGCTTACTGAGCC
>CAYVAP010000024.1:0-16782 GCA_964449365.1 uncultured Bacteroidia bacterium | reverse complement strand
CTCGCGATGCCCTTCCTCGCGCTGAGGCTGAGCAGTTGTGAGGTCGTAGAGACCCAGCAACTACCCGAACGAGCATGGACCCTCACCTGGAGCGATGAGTTTGAGGGCAACTCGGGCGCAGCGCCAAATTCTGCCAACTGGACCTACGACATCGGTAGGGGCGACAATGGCTGGGGCAATGAAGAATTGCAGTATTACACGGACGATCCCCGAAATGTGTCGCTGGATGGCCAAGGCAACCTGGTCATCACCGCGAGACGCGAGTCCTTTGGCGGTGCGCCCTTCACCTCGGCCCGCATCAAGACCAAGGGCCTCTTTTCACAGGCCTACGGTCGCTTCGAGGCGCGCCTCAAAACCCCCTTTGGCCCGGGCCTGTGGCCTGCTTTTTGGATGCTGGGCAGCAACATCGACGAGGTCAACTGGCCCCAATGCGGCGAAATCGACATCATGGAGCTGCGCGGACAGCAGCCCAACATCGCCCTGGGTTCCTTACATGGGCCTGGTTATTCCGCAGGGGCAGCCATTTCAGGCAAATATGCTCAGCAAAATGACCGCTTTGATACGGAGTACCACATATACGCCGTAGAATGGTTCGAAGACCGTATCGACTTCTTCGTCGATGACTTTCTCTACCAGCGCATCACTACCGAGGATGTGCCCGGTGAATGGGTCTACGACCAGCCTTTCTTCATGATTCTCAACGTGGCGGTAGGCGGCACCTTCGTGGGCTTCCCCACCAGCGAGACTCCTTTCCCACAGACGATGATTGTCGATTACGTGAAAGTCTATGAATAGGCCATAGCCTATCGAAGCTCATAGGGGCACGGCCTACCGTGTCCCTACTCATAGGCCATGACAACCATGGCCCTATCCAATGTGCCGCTTCCCCTGATATCGCCAGAAATGATTACGAAACCAACCACCCCTTACGCATCCGACCTACGCCAGGTACGCATCGATGACGAGCGATACTTTATGATCGAAAATATCGATCGGCTACGCCCTTTTTTCATGAGCATCGTCAGTGAATCGGACCACTGGATGTTCGTGGCCAGCAACGGCGGCCTGAGCGCCGGGCGCAAAAACGCAGAGTTTGCCCTTTTTCCTTACTACACCGACGACAAGATCACTGAGTCGGTAGAAATAACGGGTTGTAAATCTATCTTTCGGGTGCACAAAGATGGCGATATCTATCTCTGGGAGCCCTTTTCCATTCGAAGCGAAGGGCGTTTTCGCATCACCCGCAACCTGTACAAGCATCGGTATGGGCACCAGGTCATGTTTGAAGAGGTCAACCACGATCTAGGTCTGGCTTTCCGCTACCGCTGGAGCTCCAGCCATCATTTTGGCTTCGTGCGCCATGCCACCCTGGTCAACCAGGGCAGCGAGAGCCTCGAGGTTCAATTTCTCGATGGCCTGCAAAACCTGATGCCCGCCGGGGTGGGCAGCTACACCCAAAACAACGTCAGCAACCTCGTCGATGCCTACAAGCGCAGCGAGCTAGACCCAGCCTCTGGCCTAGGCATTTTCGCCTTGAGCGCCATCATCGTGGATAAGGCCGAGCCGAGCGAGGCGCTCAAGGCCAACGTGGTGTGGTCATGGGGGCTGGACAACCCCAGCTACCTTCTCTCTTCGCAGCAATTGGATCCTTTCCGCAAAACCGGGATGGTCCAGCCAGAAGGCGACATAAAGGGTGAAAAAGGAGGGTATTTCGTGCAGGAGCAACTCAGTTTGGCGCCCGATGCCGCGCAAAGCTGGACCCTGGTGGCCAACGTCAATCAGAGCCAAACTGAGGTGGTGGCCCTGATCGAGCGCATCCAGCAGCACGATGACCTGACCCAAGCGGTGCAACAGGACATCGATCAGGGCACTCAACGCTTGGTGCGGCTCAATGCCACGGCAGACGCCCTGCAATGCACGGCCGATCCCCTACGCGACGCTCGCCACTTCAGCAATGTGCTCTTCAACATCATGCGGGGCGGCATCTTCGACCAGGATTATCAGATCGAAAAGTGGGACTTCGAGCGCTATCTGGCCAAAGCCAACCACGAAGTGTACGCGGCCCAGGCGGCATTTTTGAGCCAATTGCCCGATACCTTCACCGTGCAGGAGCTGCGCGAGCGCATGGCCGAGGTGAGCGACACGCACCTTTACCGCCTCTGCCTGGAGTACCTGCCGCTGAAGTTCAGCCGTCGCCACGGCGACCCCAGCCGCCCCTGGAATCGCTTCTCGATCAACACCCGCAACGAAGACGGCAGCAAGGTGCTCGACTACGAGGGCAACTGGCGCGATATCTTCCAGAACTGGGAAGCCCTGGTACATGCCTTTCCCGACTTCATCGAGGGCATGATCGCCAAATTCCTCAATGCCTCCACCTTCGATGGCTACAATCCCTACCGGATCACCAAAGATGGCTTTGACTGGGAAACCATCGAGCCGGATGATCCTTGGTCTTACATCGGCTACTGGGGCGACCATCAAATCATCTACCTGCTGAAGTTTCTCGAATTTCTGGAGAAGCATCAGCCCAGCCGCCTGGCGGCGCTGTGGCAGCAGCCCCTGTTTGTCTATGCCAACGTGCCCTACCGCATCAAGTCTTACGCCGACCTGCTGCGTAATCCCAAGGACACCATCGTCTTCGACGAGGAGGCCGACGCGGCCATCCGGCAGCGCCGCGACGAACTGGGGGCCGATGGGGCCTTGCTCACCAATCAGGCGGGCGAGATCGTGCAGGTCAATTTCATGGAGAAAATCCTGGCCACGGTGCTGGCCAAGCTCTCCAACTTCATCCCCGAGGGCGGCATCTGGATGAACACCCAGCGGCCCGAGTGGAATGATGCCAACAACGCCCTAGTGGGTAACGGCGTCTCGATGGTGACGCTGTACTACCTGCGCCGCTTTTTGACCTTCTTCCAAAAGACCCTGCCCGCGTCCGATGTCCAGGAGTTTCACCTTTCAGAAGAACTGGTTGCGTTTTACCGATCGATGCGCAAGGCCCTGACGCAGCACCGCGGCATCTTGTCGGATATCATCAGTGATCAAGATCGGAAAGCGGTGATGGATGCCCTGGGCGAAGCCGGGGGCGCGTACCGCGATCATCTCTACGCCCAGCCTTTTTCTGGAGAAAAAGACACCATCGACCAAACCGATCTGCTGGCCTTTCTGGAAAATAGCCTGGCCTTCCTGGATCAAAGCATCGTGGCCAATCGGCGCGAGGACGGGATGTTTCACGCCTACAACTTGATGACGGTGCACGCGGGCGGGGTGCGCATCGAGTCCCTCAGCGAAATGCTGGAAGGGCAGGTGGCGGTGCTGAGCAGTGGCTTCCTGAGGCCGCAGGAGGTGCTGATCGTGCTGGATGGCATGAAGCACAGCGAACTCTTTCGCCCCGACCAGTACAGCTACCTGCTGTACCCAGATAAGGAACTGCCGGGCTTCTTGGCCCGCAACCATGTGCCCGCCCAATCGGTGGCCCAGTCAAAGCTATTGCAGCAAATGGTGGCCGATGGGCAAAAGGCCCTGATCGAGCAGGACCAGCGCGGCGACTACCACTTCAACCCCAACTTCAAAAATGCGGGAGACCTGGCCCAAGCGATAGCTGGTCTGGCCAAGACGCCCTACGCCGAGTTAGCCAAGCAAGAGCGCGACCTGATGCTGCGCATTTTCGAGGAGGTCTTCAACCACAAGGCCTTTACTGGGCGCTCGGGCACCTTCTATGGCTACGAAGGCTTAGGCTCAATCTATTGGCACATGGTCTCCAAGCTCTTGCTGGCGGTGTATGAGTGCTGCGAAACGGCCATGGCGACGAGTACCAAGCCCAGAATTATCGGTCGCCTCCTGGATCACTTCTATGAAATCCAGGCGGGCATCGGGGTACACAAGTCGCCCAAGCTGTACGGCGCTTTTCCCACCGATCCGTACTCCCACACCCCGGCGGGCAAGGGAGCCCAGCAGCCGGGTATGACTGGACAGGTCAAAGAAGACATCCTGAGCCGCATCGGCGAGCTGGGGGTCAAGGTGGTAAATGGCTGCCTACACTTCCAGCCTAATTTGCTGCGCCGCACGGAGTTTTTGACTGAGCCGGGCCATTTCGATTACGTCGATCTGTCGGGCCAAACCCAAAAGCTGGCCCTGCCTGCTGATAGCCTGGCCTTCACCTACTGCCAGGTGCCAGTGGTCTATCACCGCAGCGAACAGCCTGCCCTGAAGGTGCACTGGCAGAACGGCGATCAGGTGCAAAGCGCCAATACCGCGCTGGATCAGGCGACCAGCCGATCGCTTTTCCGTCGCCGCGGCGAAATTGTTAAAATTGAGGTTTGGGTTCCCATCCGCCTCCTCAAATAAGACTGCTATGACGCGCTACTCGCTTTTTATCATTCTGCTCCTGTGGATGGTGGCCTGCCAGCCGGATGCCTCCACCGACCAATCTGCTGACGAAACCAACTCCATGAACGTACCCGCACGCACAGCGGCTGACATCCTGGGTGATCCCGATTTCCAGGCCATTTCCTATGGTGGCTACCGGGATCCCGACCACGACCTCGAGCCTACCATAGCCCAGCTCAAAGAGGACATGAAGATCCTCCACGCGATGGGTATCCGGGTGCTGCGCACCTACAAGGTGCACCTGCCCCATGCGACCAATGTGGTCAAAGCCATCCATGAAATCAAAGCTGAGGATCCCAGCTTTGAGATGTACGTGATGCTCGGGGCCTGGATCGACTGCCTCCACGCCTGGACCGATCAGGCGCCCGACCACGACCAGGAAAGCCCCCGCAACGCCGACGAGATCGTCCGCGCGGTGGAAATCGCCCAGCAATACCCCGACATCGTGAAGGTGATCGCGGTAGGCAATGAGGCCATGGTCAAGTGGGCGGCCGCCTACTATGTGCAGCCTAGCGTGATCTTGAAATGGGTCAAGCATCTGCAAGCCCTCAAGGCCCAGGGTGAATTGCCCGCCGACCTATGGATCACCAGCTCGGATAACTTTGCCTCCTGGGGCGGTGGCGGCGGGGAGTACCACGTCGAGAACCTCAACGAGCTGATTCGCAGCGTGGACTTCATCGCCATGCACACCTACCCCATGCACGACACCCACTACAACCCAGTGTTTTGGGGCAGTCGCCCCGAAGAGGCCAAGGCTTTGGACAGCGCCCGCATGCAGGCCGCCATGGAGCGCGCGCGCGACTACGCCATCTCGCAATACGAGTCGGTCAAAAGCTACATGCAGGGCCTGGGGGTGGATATCCCCATTCATATCACCGAAACGGGCTGGGCCAGTGCCTCCAATGGTTTGTACAGCCCGACCAAGTCCCGCGCCTGCGACGAGTACAAGATGGCGCTCTATCACCAGTTGATCCGCGCGTGGACCGATGAGGCGGGAATTTCCTGTTTTTACTTCGAAGCCTTCGACGAGCCCTGGAAGGATGCCGCCAATCCCGGCGGCTCGGAAAACCACTTCGGCCTCTTCACCGTGGACGGTCAGGCCAAGTACGCCATCTGGGACTGGGTGGACGCGGGTACCTTCGAGGGCCTCACCCGCGACGGAAACCCTATTCGCAAAACCCACGGCGGCGATGCC
Source organism: uncultured Bacteroidia bacterium (assembly GCA_964449365.1). Lineage (GTDB taxonomy): Bacteria > Bacteroidota > Bacteroidia > J057 > J057 > CAYVAP01. The sequence goes on along the minus strand of CAYVAP010000024.1, from coordinate 11,201 downwards.
AAGGTGGTGATGGCGGCGGCCGAGGCTCCGCCGTTTCGTTGACAATTCGGAATTGGGAATTCGTCATTCGAAATGGCTGTGGTCCCAATCTCTCAACCTCTCAATCTCCCAACCCCCCCTTATGAGACTCCTACTCGCGCTTCTCGTTTTCGCATGGTTGCTCACTTCCTGTATGTCCAATCCTGATCCACAGACCTCCCGGCAGAAGGCTGCGCCGCTTGACGTGGCAGTGGTCGAAACCTCTGCCGCGGGCCACCAACTCACGCCTGTCAAGCCCCTGCGTCAAGCCCCGGACTCTGGGGCCGTGCTGATGCTGCACCCTGAGATGGCCTTTCAGACCATCACGGGGATCGGGGGCTCGTTTACTGAGGCCTCGGCTTACTTGCTCAACCAGTTGAGCGAGGGCAACCGGCGCAAAGTCCTGGCAGCCTACTTCGGCGACGAGGGGGCGCGCTATTCGCTTACCCGCACCCACATCAACTCCTGCGACTTTTCGCTGGGCAATTATTCCTACGCGTCGGTGCCCGGCGACAGGGAGCTGGCGCACTTTAGCATCGACGAGGACCGGCCCGACCTGATCCCGATGATCAAGCAGGCGCAGGAGCTGTCGAGCGAGGGCTTCAAGATCATCGCCTCGCCCTGGACGGCCCCGCCCTGGATGAAAGACAACGGCGACTGGCGCGGCGGCAAGCTGCGGCCCGAGTACCGCGACACCTGGGCGCTCTTTTTCTCCAAATACCTGGACGCCTACCGCGCCGAGGGCATCGAGATCTGGGGCATCACGGTGGAAAATGAGCCACTGGGCAACGCTGAGAACTGGGAGAGCATGCACTTCAGCGCTGAAGAAATGACCGCCTTCGTGCGCGACCACCTCGGCCCGCAGCTAGAGGCCGATGGGCAGCAGGTAAAGTTGCTGGGCTACGACCAGAACCGCGACGAACTGCAACACTGGGTGGATGTGATGTACGACGACCCGGCGGCAGCGCGCTACTTCGACGGCACGGCCATCCACTGGTACGCCAGCACCTTTGAGTGGTTCCCTGATGTGCTGCAATACGCCCACGCCAAAGCGCCCGGTAAGTACCTGATCGAAAGCGAAGGCTGCGTGGACGCGCAGGTACCCAAATGGCAAGACGATGCCTGGTACTGGAGCAAAGAGGCCACCGACTGGGGCTGGGATTGGGCCCCGCCCGAGACCAAGCACCTACACCCCAAGTACGTGCCGGTCTATCGCTACGCCCGCGACATCATCGGCTGCCTCAACCACTGGGTCGATGGCTGGGTGGACTGGAACATGGTGCTCGATCGGCAGGGCGGCCCCAACTGGTTCGAAAACTGGTGCGTGGCGCCGGTGATCGTCGATCCAGAGGCCGATGAAGTGTACTTCACGCCGCTGTATTATACCATGGCGCACTTCAGCAAGTACATCCGGCCTGGGGGTCAGCGCATCGGCCTGACCCTGGATGATGACGAGCTGCTGGCCACGGCGGTGAAAAATCCGGACGGCTCAGTGGTGGTGGTGATCCTCAATCAGCAGACCGAGGCCAAGCCGCTGCGCATCGATTTAAACGGACAAAGCGTCTCTGTGCTACTCAGTGGTCGCGCCATTCAGACGGTTCGCCTCACGGCGAGCTGACTTTTTCCTGGACTGAATTTCTACTACTACTAATCTCAAGCAACGATGTCAACCTCGCAAACGGTACATAAAAGCAAAGTCCCCTTCGGACAAAAAGTCGCCTTTGGCGTGGGGATGCTGGCCAATCAAATGTTTCCCGCCTCGCTCGGCATCTTTATGGTGGTGCTGGTCCAAAACCTGGGCTTTCCCGGGTGGATGTGGGGCATCGTCTATTTTCTGCCCCGAGTGCTGGATGCGGTAACCGATCCCGTGATGGGCTTTATCTCCGACAACACCAAATCAGTCTGGGGGCGCAGGCGGCAGTACGTCATGCTCGGGGCCCTGATCATGGGCGTAGCCTTCTCGGTGATGTGGCAGTTGTACGGGGAAAACAGCGTGAGCTACAATTTTACCTACTTTCTGTTTGGCTCTTTTGCCTTTTACGTCGGGCTGACCATCTTCAGCGTGCCTTACGTGGCCATCGGCTACGAGATGAGCGACGATTTTCACGAGCGAACCCAGATCATGGCCATCGCGCAGTGGATCGGGCAATGGGCTTGGGTGATCGCGCCGTGGTTTTGGGTGGTCATGTATGATCCTGACTGGTTTCCCAGCCCCGAGGCAGCCACCCGCGAGCTGGCCGTGTGGGTAGGGATAATCTTCGCCATTTGTGCCATGATCCCGGCCATCTTCATTCCTGCCAAATCTACCCTAAACGAGGATTATTCACCCCTGACCGTGGCGGCCATCAGCGATAGCCTGGCCCAAATCGTGAGGGGCTTCAAAGAAGCTTTTGCTTCCACGCCCTTCCGCAAGCTGTGCATCTCCACCTTTTTCATCTTCAACGCCTTCAACACGGTGGCAGGCTTCGTCTTCTTCATCGTGGTGTGGCACTTGTTCAAAGGCGACTCTGGCGCAGCTGGCTACTGGACGCCGCTCTTTGGCAGCGTAGGTGCGCTGGTGACGACCTTCCTCGTCATCCCTATCGTAGCGGCTATGTCGCGGAAGATCGGCAAGAAGAATGCCTTCATGGTTTCGCAAAGTATCGCCCTCTTTGGCTATGCCTCGCTGTGGTTCCTCTTTGTGCCGGGCAAGCCCTGGATGTTTCTCTTTTCGCTGCCCTTTCACTCTTTTGGCATCGGCAGCCTCTTTGTGCTGATGATGTCTATGACGGCCGACGTGATCGACCTGGACGAACTCAACTACGGCAAGCGCCGCGAGGGGGTCTTTGGGGCGATCTATTGGTACATGGTCAAGTTTGGCTTTGCCATTGCGGGGGGCTTGAGCGGGGTGATCTTGTCGGTGGTGGGCTTTGATGGCAATGCAGAAGTGCAGCCGGAAGGGGCGGTGATGGGCCTGCGGCTCTTCTTCTCCGGGCTGCCCATGTTTGGGACCATCGTGGCCTTGTACCTGATGCACGACTACAAGATCGACGAAGCGCGGGCCAATGAAATCCGGGCCGAGCTCGAAGCGCGCAAGAAGCCCGCCTCGACCTACTCCAGCTACCTACCTGGCAAGCTGAAGGCTCTCTCCGCGAACGGATTGGCCGTGGCTTCGCCTTTGGCGCTGCCGGGCAAAAGCCGCGCTGCCTTGCAGCAGATGTTTATCCGCACCCTCAACCAAGGCATCCACGGCCTGTGCTTCAGCCCCTACGTGGAGGGGCAGGCGGCAGGCTCCATTCTCTCCGCCGAGCAGATTCGCCGCCGCATGGAGATCATCATGCCCTACACCCAATACATCCGCTCTTTTTCCTGCACCGAGGGCAACGAGCTGATCCCGCGCATCGCGCATGAAAAGGACCTCAAAAGCATGGTCGGGGCCTGGCTGAGCGAAGACCAGGCCCGCAACCAGGAGGAAATCCGCTCGCTGGTGCAACTGGCCCAGGAAGGCGCGGTGGATGTAGCCGCCGTGGGCAATGAATCCCTGCTGCGGCAGGAGCTAAGCGTGGCGGAGGTACTCGCCTACCTGCACCAAGTGAAGGCGCAACTGCCCGCCCACATTCCGGTAGGCTACGTCGATGCCTACTACCAGTTTTTGGATCACCCTGAGCTGATCGAGGCGGTAGACGTGGTGCTGATCAACTGCTATCCCTTCTGGGAAGGGGCTGAGAGCCAATATGCCCTGGCCTACCTGCAGCGCATGTATCAGCTCACCCAGGAGGTGGCGGCGGGCAAGCCCGTGATCATCGCCGAGACGGGCTGGCCCAGTAGCGGACAGCCGGTGGAAGCCGCCCAGCCGTCGGTGGAAAATGCGCTGCGCTACTTTCTCGATGCCCAGCATTGGGCCCAAAGCAGCGGCGTAGAGATGTTCTACTTCTCTTCCTTCGACGAGTCGTGGAAGGTGCGCCAAGAAGGCGAAGTAGGCGCTCGCTGGGGCCTGTGGGACAAATACGAAACCCTCAAATACGGATCACTCACTCGCATCTAACCTCAAGCATATATGCCGTATCGTCGATACAAAAGTCTGATGCTGGCTGGCCCTGACTACGATGGGTTGAGCCTAGACGACCTAAAGGCCCGCCACCACCAAGCCCTGCTGCAGGGCATGCACGGGTTGTGTTTCAGCGCCTACACCGAGGGACAAGAGCCTGGTACCCAGCTCACCTACGCGCAGGTGCGTCGCCGCATGGAGATCATCAGCCCGTTTTGTCGCTGGGTGCGCTCCTTCTCCTGCATCGAGGGCAATGAGCTGATTCCGCAGGTGGCGCATGAGCTGGGACTGAAGACCTTGGTGGGGGCCTGGCTGGGCACCGATGCAGAAAAAAACGAGCAGGAAATCGCCGCCTTGATCGAACAGGCCCAGGCGGGCCACGTGGACATCGCTGCGGTGGGCAATGAGGTGCTCTACCGCGGTGATTTGCCCAAGGCTAAGCTGCTGGAGTACCTCCGCCACGTGAAAGATGCCCTGCCTCACGTTCCAGTAGGGTACGTCGATGCTTATTACGAATTCTCCCAGCATCCAGACATTTGCGAGCTGTGCGATGTGATCCTGGCCAACTGCTATCCCTTCTGGGAAAGCTGCCAACTGGAGTACTCACTGATGTACATGAAGCAGATGTACTTGCAGGCCAAGGAGGCCGCTCAAGGCAAGCCCGTGATCATCACCGAAACGGGCTGGCCCAGCCAGGGGGAGCCGCTGGGGGGGGCCATTCCTTCTGACGAAAACGCTATCAAATATTTTCTCAATACCCAACACTGGGGACAGGAAGAACAAGTTGATATTTTTTATTTTTCCTCTTTCGATGAGTCGTGGAAGGTCGGTGCAGAGGGCGATGTAGGCGCTTACTGGGGCATTTGGGACAAGGACGAACAATTAAAATTTGTATGAGTTGAAGATCATACGATGAAACTTTCCGGTATCTTTGTTAGCATGCTGCTTTTGGGTGTGCAGCCCTCACTCGGGCAAAAATTTCCGGAAAGAGGGCTGCCACCGCTCCACAATTACACTCCCGCAACTTACCATCAGGCTGGAAAGGTATGGGACATTCACTCCGCCCCCAATGGCCTGGTGTATTTTGCCACGGATCAGGGCTTGCTGGAATTCGACGGTCTCAGTTGGCGCCGCTATCCGGGCAGCAAGGGATTTACTCGCTCGCTGCTCGTGGTCAATGATTCGCTGATTTACACGGGCGCCGACAAAGATTTTGGGGGTTGGCGTCGAGATAGCATTGGCAGATTTCGCTACCAATCTACCTATCCCTTTCGCGAGAGCACCGAGGGACTGAACGAAGAGTTTTGGGGAGTATACCAACTCGCAGACGAGGCCGTCTTCATCTCTTTTGATAACCTGTACATTCAAAGGTCAGAGCAGCTCACCAAAGTGGCGGCTCCTACCCGTTTTACCAAAAGCTTTCGAGCGGGCTCTTCGCTTTATCTAGTCGATGAAAAGGAAGGTTTGTTTGAGTTTGACGGCCTTAGCTTGACCAAGGTCTTTGCCTACCCCGATGGACAGCCCTGGCAGATCGTGGGAGCAAGTCAGATGACCGCAGGTCTGCTGATCGTTACCCGCGACCGAGGCTTGTTCGAATTCCGGCAAGGAACCCTTCAACCCCTTCCGCTAGAGGTAAATCCGTACTTGCAACGCGATCAGGTCTTCAGTTTCACCCCCGTGAAGGACAGCCACTACGCCTTTGGCACCATTCTGAATGGCGTGTACATCACTGACCGCGCGGGGCACATCATTCAGCACCTCAACAAGCAGAAGGGCATTCTCAACAATACCATCCTGAGCCTGCACTACAGCCCGCAAGGCAGCCTTTGGCTGGGGATGGATTTTGGGATCTGCGCCCTGCGCTTGTCCAGCGAAGTGGCCTACGTGCTCGACCATCAGGGGGTATTTGGCACCGGACAGACAGCTCTGCTACAAGGGGAGAATTTTTACCTGGGAACCAATCAGGGGCTATACCATTGCCGCTGGGAAGAGTTAAAAAACAATACCTCCGCCCTGGCGCTGTCTCTCGTGCCAGGCTCAGCCGGGCAGGTGTGGACCCTGCAAAACCTCGACGGCACCATCTGGTGCGGCCACGACCAGGGCTTGTTTCAGGTTTCACCGCGGGGCATCACCCCCGTGATCACGGGGGAAGGCATCCTTGCCGTCGCCTCAGTAGATGAGCGTCATCTGGTGGCAGGCACTTACAATGGCCTCTCGCTATTGCGGCGCAGGGGAAAACAGTGGTCTTTCCTGCGCAAAATCGCTCCGGTGCAGGGGGCTTGCAGCCAAGTCATCGCGCAGGGCGACAGCCTGCTTTGGGTCAATGTACCTAAATTTGGCCTCATCAAAGCCTCCTTGAGCCCTGATCTCCGCATTGAGCGCCAGCGCTTCTTCTTCTCCGAAACATTTACCGGAGAAAATCCCTGGCTTCACGCCGATAGCCTAGGGGTACACTTTAGCACCAGCCGTCAGACTTATGACTATGCCCGCGACCGGGATAGCTTTTTGCGGGCCGCCACCCCGCCGCGTTCCATCCCGGTGGTCAATCGCTTGCCGATCATGTGGAGTGGCATTCCCCTCAATGAAGAATTCCAGTTTTTTCCGGTCTACAATGGCTTTGCCCTCTACCGCGATGCCTTTCAGGAAACCGACCTTCCGCCTGCGACCCTGCTCATTCGCAGCCTGATGGCCTTCAACAACGACAGCACCTTGCCCCTGGCCTCCGCTGCTGCCCTTCCTTATCACCTAAACAACTTCCGGGTTCAGTACCTTGTCCCTCACCGCGACCAAGCGGTATACCGCTATCGACTGCTCAATTTTCAGGAACAATGGAGCGAGTGGTCTCCCCAGACCAAGCGTGATTTTCTGCATTTGCCTGAGGGAGATTACGAGTTGCAGGTGGAAGCCAAAGGCAGGAGCGGGGTGGTTCGCTCGGCTCCCGTGCAGGTGAGCATTCTCCCTCCCTGGTACCGCACATGGTACATGTATGCCGGAGGGGCGCTGCTATTGTTTGGCCTCTACTACCTGCAGCGCCTATACCATCGCCGCAAGTTGAGACGCCTGCAGGCTCAGTTGGAAGCCCAAAAGCGCCAGGCTGAACAACAACAAGCCGAAGCCTCTGAGCAGAAAAAAATGGCTCAGACGCAGCAGCGATTGGAAGACGAAATGGCCGAACTAAAAAAACGCTTGCGGGCCAAAACCATCGAACTGGCCAAAAAGGCCAAGGAAAACGAAGACAAAAACCGCTTGCTTCAGACCCTCAGAGACAAAATTGCCGCCATCGAAAACCGCTCTGCGGGCTCTACGCAACGCTGGGCCGAAATGAGCCGCCTGCTGGACGGCAAGCCCACCGCCGAGGACTATACCTTCGAAATGCAAATCGATGAGCTGAATCAGGATTTCCTGCAACGCCTCAAGGCCAGCTATCCCGCTCTGACCACCTACGACCTGCGCTTGGCTACCTACCTCAAAATGGGCCTCAGCTCCCGCGAGATCGCCGAGCTGCTCAACGTGTTGCCCTCCAGTGTCAACGTTAGTCGCTCGCGCCTGCGTAAAAAGCTCAACCTCGACGCCGAGCGGGACCTCTACGAATTTTTGATCGAGATTTGAGCGGCCTGCTCGGCGACGTTCATATCAAGCCATTGGCGCATTGGTTTACTGCGCCCAACGAGCCTCAGTGCAAAAACAACATCTCCCGATACTTGGGCAGGGGCCACTGATCATCGGGCAGCAGGCGCTCTAGCTCGTCGGTGAGGGCGCGGATCTCCTCGCCGAGCGGACAAACCCGCTCCGCGTAGGCTCCGGCCTGGGCCCGAGTATGTGCCTGCTCATCGGCTTCTTGGCGCGCTTGTCGCAGTTGTGCCTCCAGCGTAAACAACCGCCCGATACGCTCGCCTAGTTGTTCCACCATTTGGCGTTGGCCTGCGGTCGCATGGGGCATGAGGTCTAGCTGCTGGGCCAGCTTGAGGTTTTCCATCAGATGCTGCTGCTGCCGCGTGGCCGCAGGGAGCACCTGGGTGAGCACCATTTCGCTGAGCACATCGGCCTCGATGCGGCGCTGGCTGAGGTAGTTTTGCATCAGCACCTCGTAGCGGGCTCCGATCTCAGGCTTGCTCAGCACCCCGGTCTCCACCAAGAGGCGATGGGCCGCTTCGGAGAGGTAGGCGTCCAGCGCCTCAGGGGTATGACGCACGTGGGGCAGTCTACGCTTCTCGGCCTCACGTAGCCAATCTTCGCCGTAGCCGTCGCCTTCGAAACGGATGTCCTTGCTATCCACCACAAACTCGCGGATCATGTCCAAGATGGCGGGCTCCTGCTCGCGTCCGCGCCGCATCTTGCGCTCCACCCGATCGTGGAAGTAGCGGAGCTGCTCGGCGACCATCACGTTGAGCATGGTCATGGGGCTAGAACTGTTGGCCAAGGAGCCTACCGCCCTAAACTCGAACTTATTGCCCGTGAAGGCAAAGGGCGAGGTGCGATTGCGGTCAGTGTTGTCGAGCAACAGCTCGGGAATCTCGGCGATGCCCAGGTGCATCAGCTCGCTCACGTCCTCGTTTTTCTTGCGGCGGGGGGGATTTTCGATGTCGTCGAGCACCTTGCTGAGCCTACTGCCGATGAAGACCGACAGGATGGCCGGGGGGGCCTCGTGTCCGCCCAGGCGATGGTCGTTGCCAGCCGAGGCGATGCTAGCCCAGAGCAGGGGGGCGTATTGATAGATGGCCCGAATCACGCAGACGAAAAAGGCCAGAAACATCAGGTTTTCTTCCGGGGTGGGACCAGGCGAGAGCAGGTTTTTGCCCGTATCGGTGATCAGGGACCAATTGTTGTGCTTGCCCGAGCCATTGATCCCGGCGAAAGGCTTTTCGTGCAGCAGCGCGGCCAGGCCATGCTTGCGGGCCACCCGCCCGATCAGGTCCATCAGGATCAGGCCATGATCCACGGCGATGTTGAGGCTTTCGTGCTGTGGGGCGCACTCAAACTGGCTGGGAGCCACCTCGTTGTGGCGGGTACGTAAGGGGATGCCCAGCTTGTGGCACTCCTGCTCCAGCTCGTTCATGAAGGCAAAAGCCCGCTCAGGGATGGAGCCAAAGTAGTGGTCGTCTAACTGCTGCCCGCGGGGCGGAGCCGCCCCGATCACGGTGCGCCCGGTCATCACCAGGTCGGGACGCTGCTGAAACAGCCCCTGGTCGATCAAAAAATACTCTTGCTCGGCTCCCATGCTCACCCCCACTCGCTGGATGCTGGGATCGAATAGCTGCGCCACCGAGGTAGCCGCCTGATCGAGCATAGCCATGGAGCGCAGCAACGGGATCTTGAAGTCGAGGGCCTGCCCAGTGAAGGAGACGAAGATGGTGGGAATGCAGAGGGTTTTGCCATAATCGTTTTCGAAGATGAAAATGGGAGAGCTGCAATCCCAGGCGGTGTAGCCGCGGGCTTCGAAGGTGGTGCGCAGCCCGCCGCTGGGGAAAGACGAGGCATCCGGCTCCTGCTGCACCAACTCATCGCCCGAGAAACGCTCCATGGGCTGGCCGTCCACGATTTCGAGGAAAGAATCGTGCTTCTCTGCTGTGCGCCCGGTCAGGGGCTGAAACCAGTGGGTGAAGTGGGTCGCGCCCCGGTCCAGGGCCCAAGCTTTGATGGCGTTGGCGGCGGGACCAGCCAGGCGGCGCGGTAGGGTCTGCCGCTCGTCGATGCTTTCGCGCAGGGCATCGTACACGTCTTTGGAAAGGTAGTGGCGCATCATGCGCTCGTTGAAGACCAGCTCACCAAAGACCTCGCCAGGGCGGCGGCGGGCAAGCGGAGGGGGGCGGTGGCTGAGGCGCAACTGCGCCAGGGCGTGTTGGCGGGCGTTCATAGATAGGGAGTCAAGCATACGGTCTCCAGGACCAAAAGCAGCTTGGCCGATGGTAAAATAGACATTCGCGGGGAAAATGCCAGGAGGAGAAAAGAGAGCAGAGGGAAGAACGGGTGACGCCAGCCCCTCGACGTTGCGGTTGTGAAGTTGCTACCTGCCCTGCAAGTACCTTTCTCCTCTTCACTACACCAGCTCCTCCTCCTGCAGCATCCGCTCCAGAATCTGAATGGCGGCCTGGGGAATCACCGTGCCGGGGCCAAAAACGCCCGCCACGCCCGCTTGGTACAGAAACTCATAATCCCGCTGCGGAATCACCCCCCCGGCCACCACCAGGATATCCTCGCGCCCGATGGTCTTCAGCTCTTTGATGAGCTGGGGCACCAGGGTCTTGTGCCCGGCGGCGAGGGAGGAGACCCCCACGATGTGCACGTCGTTTTCGGCGGCTTGACGCGCCACCTCGATCGGCATCTGAAACAGCGGCCCGATGTCCACGTCGAAGCCCAGATCGGCGAAGCTGGTCGAGATCACCTTGGCCCCCCGGTCGTGGCCGTCTTGGCCCATCTTGGCCACCATGATGCGGGGACGACGCCCCTCGACTTCTGCAAACTGATCGGCCAGCTTGCGGGCCTCTTCCACTAGCTCGTTGGCTTGGGCCTCTTGCGCATACACACCCGAGACGGAGCGAATCACCGGCTGGAAGCGCCCATAGACCTCCTCCATAGCTTGCGAAATCTCGCCCAGCGTAGCGCGCTTGCGGGCGGCTTCGATAGCCAGGCCCAGCAGATTGCCGCCCTCGGTCTTGGCGGCTTCGGTGATGGCGCGTAGGGCCAGATCTACTTCCGCCTGATCGCGGCTGGCTTTGATCTGCTCCAAACGGACGATCTGCGAGCGGCGCACCGCCTCATTATCCACGTCGAGGATGTCAAAGCTCTGGTCTCCTTCCACCGCAAAGCGGTTGATACCCACGATCACGTCGCGGCCCGCGTCGATACGGGCCTGCTTGCGGGTGGCGGCTTCTTCGATGCGCATCTTGGGAATGCCCTGCTCGATGGCCTTGGCCATGCCGCCATAGCTTTCGACCTCTTCGATCAACGCCCAGGCGCGCTCGGCCAGTTCGTGGGTGAGGCGCTCTACGTAGTAGCTGCCCGCGAAGGGATCGACCACACGGGTGAGATCGGTTTCTTCTTGCAAATAAAGCTGCGTGTTGCGGGCGATCCGGGCCGAAAAATCAGTGGGCAGGGCAATGGCTTCGTCGAAGCTATTGGTGTGCAGCGACTGGGTATGGCCGCAGACTGCCGCCAT
>CAYVAP010000023.1:14531-17098 GCA_964449365.1 uncultured Bacteroidia bacterium | reverse complement strand
CATGGGGGAAGATACGCAGGAAAATACGAAATCGCTGAGCAATGGAGCGCAGTTACAGGCACAGACTATCAAGAAGCTGCTGAACTACCCGGCCCATCCGCAGGAAGCAGACGACAAATCCAACCCAGCTAAGAGGTTGATCGAGTCCCCCCCAAAAAAACACCGACCAGCCCCCTGGCCAGCCGGTGTTTTTCGTCCTCTGCATCCCTACTCCCAATAGACGGTAACGCTATCCACCTGATACAGCCCCCAGAAGCCCACCTGTTGCGAAAAGTTGCTAACGACCTCCACCGGTGCGGCCAGGTAATCGCCCCAACTGCCCTCAAAGCTACCTAGGCTCTCCTTCCACCGGTAGCTGCTATGCGAAAAGCTGTACAAATAGACCCGCACCCCACTGATCTCCCTTTCCCCGAAGTACGAAAGCGGTTCCAACGCCAGCAACATGAGCGGGTCGTCAAACGCTTCGTCGGTAAACAGCCGCTCCGCTTGTGCCCGCGTGGGGAAAAAGCCAAAATCAAAATCATATTCGTTGGTCAATGGCAAGGAATCGGGGCCTAGCAAACGCTGATCGACGCCATAATACGATGGCCCCGCCGGATCAACGAACTGTACGTTGGTGCGATAGACACGCTCCACGGAATCGAACTCAGTTTCTACCGCCTCGATTGCGACGCGTGCGGGCAGGGTATCCGTAGCGAGCAGCGGTTGCGCACAGTTCTCACAATCTAGCGTCAGGGTATAGACCTGTCCCGCTACCAGGGGCAGATCGAGGGCCAATGCATAGGTGGTGGCTTCGCGCCGAACCAAAGGCTGCGCTACTCCATCAGGGTGAAGCAGCCTCAATGTTAAGCTATCCATTTCTGCCGGATCAGGGGCAAATTCCCCCACCGGGATGGTCCAGCCACCATAGACTGTCTGTACGCCTTGTGACGCCATCAGCCCGATGACCACCGGGCGTGCAGACGTCGTCGGCAGGGGATAGTCGATCACCCGATAATTCTCACAGCCAGCCAGCCACAGTCCCAGCCACAAGGTTGCCAGACAGATACGCATCAGAAGTGAACATAAAGGTTGAGAGAAGGAATGAGGGGAAAGAGTGCCACCGCTTGCACCACGTCCACGACTTCCTGTTGCTGGGTGGCGGGATTGAGGCGGGGCCGTTGGACCAGATACAGGTAATAGGGGTTGTTCCGAAAATAGGCATTGTACAACCCGATGCGCCAACCCCAGGTACGCCCTTGGGGTAGGTCGATGCGCTGCTCCAAGGCCAGGTCCAGCCGATGATACAGCGGCAGCCGAAAGGCATTGTAGCGATCAAACGCATAAAAGCCATAGCCAAACGGATTGTTCTGCACCCGATCCAGCGGCAAGTTGATCCGATGCCCACTGCTCACGGTCCAAAAGGCCGTCAGCTTCCAGTTGGGGTGAAAGGGATAAGCCACACTGAGGTTGACCTGATGGCGGCGGTCAAACTCATCGGGGAACCATGCCCCCCCGTTGAGGCCCTCAAACTGCCGCTCGCTCCAGGCCAGGGCATAGTTGAGGCTGGCTTCCCACCGGGCGCGCTTGAGGTAGAGATGCCACTCGGTACCGTAAGCGCGACCATCGCCAGCGGTTTGCAGGGCCTGCTCCCAGTCAGTCACCCACAGGGGCTCGTTGGGTTGGTAGGGCAAAAAGCTCAAGTCCGTCATCCATTTGTAATACACCGTGCTTGCCAGTTGCAGCCCATTTGCCAACCGGAGACCGCCCACCCCTGCCGATAGCTGCCGGGCCTGCTGCGGGCGCACCTGCGCCGTGCTGGGCACCCAAGCGCTATGGGTCAGCAGGCGATCTGGGCGAGCCATCAAATGGAGGTACTGCACCGTTTGGTCATAGGCAAGCTGCACGCGGCCCCAGGTTCCGGGCTGCCAAGCGAGCCTAGCCCGCGGCAGCAGGTGGGCGTACGTTGCGCCCTCAGCCTGAAATCCCGCCAAGCGTCCCCCCACTTCCAGGGTCCAGTGCCGATTGGGTAGCCACTGGTAAGCAGCATAGGCAGCCCCTTCGCGGGCTTGCCAAACATTAGGGGCTGTCCCCTGCGTCTGACGGACATAGCTAGGCTCCCAGCTGATGTCCTCAAAGCGCAAGCTGCCCGGCCAGCCCCTGCGGTAGTTGGCCTGTAGCCCCCACTCCCACTGATGCGGTCCCTGGGTAAAGCGAGCCTGCACGTGGCCTCCGATTTCTCGCAGGCGGTAGCTGCCACTCAGCTCCTGAAAGCGCAGCGAGTCCAGGCGTACCTCGGGTCTGAGAAACCGCAGCGAATCAGGCGGCTCGATGACGTTGCGGCGAAATTCGTAGCGCCCCTGCGCCACCTCCGTACGAGTATCGACGGCGTACAGCCCCACAGAAACCTGCCAGCGGCTGGGCGGCGTCCACACGTACTGCAGGCTGCTGCCCAAGGTGCGAAGGCCCTGCCGATCTTCGCGCAGGGTAACCAGGCTGTTGGACAGGTCAAAGAGCCGATCATTGCCGCCGTAGAGCGTCCAACTGAGGCGATGCCCCGCCTTGGGCGCGAAGACGTACTTGGCATT
>CAYVAP010000023.1:0-14431 GCA_964449365.1 uncultured Bacteroidia bacterium | reverse complement strand
TCCACCTGGCTCACCACGTCGGGGTTGAAGACCGAAAACAAGCTGAACAAGTGGCTGCTGTGGGTAAGGGGAATGCCGTCGAGCAGGTACAAGTTTTGGCCGCGACTGCCCCCCCGCACGTGCAGCTCGCTCGTCCCTTCGCGCCCCCCACTGGCCGCCGGGAGCATGTGCAGGGCCTTGACCAGGTCGGCCTCTCCCCCCAGGCCAGGCATGGCCCGCACCTCATCCATGGTGAAAGTGATGCGTCCGATCATCCCTTGGGTGGCCGGATGGTCATCGTCGATCACCACCGTATCGAGCGGCCGCGCCTGCAAAGTCAGTCGCAGCAGGCTTCCCACCTGCGCCTCGGTCAAGGTCTCGACCTTCGGCAAATAGCCGGGCTGGCTCAGCCGCAGCCGCACCGGTGCCGTCGCGCTCTGCCAGCGAAATACCCCATAGGCATCCGCCAAAACCCCTCGCGCCTGCACCGAGTCATACAGCGCCGCATAGGGCAACGGCTCCCCCGTTTGACCATCCACGATGGTCCCCTGCCAGCGATGCTGCGCGTAACCCGAACAGACCGACCCCAGGACCAGGATCCACCCCAACCAGTTGTACATGGGCATACACTATGATTTCACCACAAAACGATAGGCCTCACTAGTAATCCCCCCTTGGTAATCCCATATTTCCAGCTGGATTTCTTGCAACGTATCGGTGCGTAAGCCGTAGATGCCTTCTACCCAGTTTGGTTCGTTCTCGTTAAATCCTGTACGGGTATCGTCATAAACACTATCTGGCCGCATTACGATTCGTACCGTGAGATCGCCGGTTCGCACCGCTGGGATGTACGAAAAATTAGCCTCAAAAAGCCAAATACGGGATAGCGGTTCCGTTTCTCCCATCGTTGCGTATAGCTGGACATCGTCCAAACCACGATTGTCTTTCACTTTGATGCGAATCTCCACAGTATCGCCCAGTTGATGGGTGCCAATCGGGGTATTGCCTGGCGTGGGCCACTCAACCTCGGCCCCATCGACGGCAAACAGCTCGACCTGAGGGGGGGCCACCGTGCAGGCCCCGAGCAGACAAACCAAAGGAAGGAGCCAATAGATTAGGTTGTTATGATGCATGTGTGTCGTTGTGAGCAATGATTGGATGCTTTCATCGAATTTGATATCCCAAGGTAGCGCTGACGGCCCGGTGCAGTTGATGGAGGACCAGGGCACCATTAAAGAGGTAATCTCTGGTGTGTGGACTGAAGTGATGGTCATACTGCACCCCAATCAGCAAGGACCAGGGCAGTTGATACTGAATCCGGCCTTGCACCCCCCACACGGCGGACAAGTCTTCCTTGGTGGCACCGTAGCCAAAAATGAGGTTCTGCTTAGGCCGGTTGAGGATGCCCTTGACGCTCATGCCCCCACCCAGCGATAGCCGCTTCAGCCACGCAGGGGCTTGCTCCGCATGGACCATCAGGTCGAGCTGAAGCGGAATCAGATGCAGGGGGTACTGTTGGTAGTCATTAGTAGTAAACCCCATGCCTTGGTAGCCAGTACTGAGCGCGAGTTGCAAGGACGGCAGCAGGGCGTACCCTACGCGCAGGCCATAGGCTGGGCCGTACATGGGAAAGAGGCCACTGAAGGAGAAGTCCAGGGCATCAGCAGGCGTTTGTCGGAAGGTGGTCCAGGCGTACGTGGTCCCGCCAAAGACAGATACCGAGACTTGGCCTAGTAAAGAAGAGCAGGCTAAGAGACAGAGGGTGAGAAACAAGGTGCGCATATGGTTACGTGCTCAGCAATAAAAAGGATTTTCAACGAACCAGACCACAGCCTCTACCACCTGATATACTCGGTGGCAGAGGCTGCTGAGGTAGGCACGACACCACTGATCACTGACAGGCCGCTATGTTGGCCCATCGGCTAGGATTACTGGCATCCATGCCTCGGTGTGATCTGCCGGTACGGTTACGGATGTATTCGAACAGTGGGTCGAAATCTCCTAGTTCGTGCTCTGGGATGTCGGTCGCGCTGCCAGTGTTGAATGTGCGTTGGTGTTCTTTTACTTCGGTCGAGGTACTACCGCTTACGTTGTGGGACGCAGAACCAACGCCCCCGACCGTGGTAAGCCTGAAGTCCAGATCCCAATAATGATTGGTCTTATATCCATTGCTTCCCCCTTTGAAGGACTCTCCTTTGGAGAAACATCTGGCCCTTACGGAGTAGAATTTTACTCCTCCCGCAGTGTATTGGTAGGTGCGGAGCTGAGCGGGATTAACCATGCCAAAAGTATGTTTGATTCTTCGGTTGGGACCAGACTTTGTTCTTTCAACCGTCCTTGTTGACCATCCGCAACTTCTCAAAGAACTGTTCGGATTCTGCTTCGGATTAACATGTACTTCATCGACTGGCCGTCCCGTTTCTACCACGTAGTTGATGGCTTCGATGTCTCCGTTGATGGCGATTAGTTGCCCTAAGTCCTCGTGGAACAACATGACCGAGGCTCCGACTGCCACCCAACCGCTTTCGTTCAAAAGGGGCAACACATCATACATGTGGCCGAGGGCAGGGGAAAATCCACCCCCCTCATCTTCTCTGATAAAGAAAGCATACTCTTCGAGGATTGATGCATAGGTGCTTGCCTCGTCGTTTTCCAGGGCAGTCTCCAGTAACTCTCTGGCTTCTTTGTACTTCACGTAATATGAATCGAAGCCAGCCCTTTGAGCTACGGAGAAACGATATTCATCCGGGATCGTTTGAAACGCGTCGATCACTGCGAAAAAATGCGCCCCATCCTCAAACACCAGCATTCCATCCCGCTGGGGAATGTCGGCCAGTGTAAATTCAAAAGTAAGTGAATGATCTTCGACCTCAGATGTGGGGACGTTTTCAGGTTCCACATGAGAAGGAGATAATTTGTCAGTACTGCAACCGGTGGCAATCAATAAGATCACCATGCAGCAATGCAGCAATGCAGCAATGCAGCAATGCTTAAAAAAGACTTGTTCATTAGTTGGAAAATTTGTGGTCAATGGTCCATGAGGTTTTAATTGGTGTGCAGAGCATGGACCTTCTCTGGAAGCGCTTCGCTATAAAACTATGTCATATGTTCCTTATTTGCAAGGAAACTTATGAAAACGATCAATATTTTGCAGCGAATAATCCATACCCCCCAAAAAAACACCGACCAGCCCTAGGCCAGTCGGCGTTCGCCACATTCCAAATCCCAAATCCCGAATTCCAAATCCCGAATTCTAAATCCCGAATCCCGAATTTCCCCCCCCCATCAACGCAACAACGAAAACGACCCACTCCCCTCCGCCGTCTGCCCATTGGCCAACTGCGCCACGTAGCGGAACACATACACCCCCTCCTGCACCGGAGCGCCGTTGCGGGTGCCATCCCAACCCTGCCCAGGGCCATAGCCCTGGCCCACGAAGATCTCCTCCCCCCAGCGGTTGAAGACCCGCAGCTCCAGCGACTCGATGAAGTCGCCCTGCAGGTAGAAGCGCTCGTTGATGCCATCGTCGTTGGGCGTGAAAGCATTGGGCACGTGCACCACCGGATTGATGCCGGTGCAGCCATAGTTGGAGACACTCTCCGCCCGGCGGTTGCCGCGCTCGAAGGCCACGATGCGGTAGCAGTATTCACCGCCCACCTGATCACCCGCTGCCGTCAGCGGATGGGTGTAATTGAGCGTGCTCCCATCCGCCTCGTGGATGCTCACCCAGCCCCCATCGCGCAGCAGTTGCACCTCATAGCGGTCCACCCCGTTGGGCCAGCCCTGGTAGGCCGTCCAGGCCAGTTCATTGGCAAAGCCATCTGCCGCCACCGTCAGCAAAATGCTGGTGCCCAGGTTGCTGTACGGCGTGGTGAAGCCGCAGCTATCCCGCGCCAACAGGCGGTAGTGATAACTACGCGTCTGCACCTCGGTGCTGCTGTCGGCATAGGCCAACTGCGTGGGCGACAACACGGCCAAAGGCTGCCAAGTCGCGCCCTGGTCGATGCTTCGCTCCAGGCTGGCCTCCACCAGGTCCCGCACCGGAAAATCTTCCCACTCCACCCGCACGTAGCGATTGTCCACCACCGTGGCCCGCACCAGGTAGGCCGAAGCCTCCGGCTCCGTTTTGTCATTCACCGCGCTGGCCGTGTCGCTCCAGGCCACTTGCAGGGCATTGGTACCAAAAGCCTGCACCCGATAGCTGTAGCGGTTGAAGCAAGCCGTGCTGCTGTCCACCCAGGTGCTGCGGTTGCCCGCCACCACGTCCATGAACTCAGCGCTACCCGGCTGGTAATCATCCACCCGGTAAATCTCGTAGCGATCCACCGTGGCCCAGCCCTGGTAGGGCGTCCAATCCAGCGCGATGCGGTCGGGCAGGGCCTCGGCTTGCAGCTCCACCGTGCAATGCGCCTCGGCCTGATCTAAAAGCGTCTCGTTGCCGCAGGCGTTGCGCTGGGTGATCTTGTAGCACTGCGCCGCCTGCTCCGGGAGCAACACCCCCGGGCGGCTGTCCACGTAGCTGCTGTCGCTGCGGCTGTTGCTTTGGTGAATCACCTCCCAGACGCCTCCCGCATTTTGCCAGTACAGCAGGTAGCTGCCAAAGTTGGGCACGGTCGAGCGCGACCAGTTCAGCGCCACCGTCTCGCCGTTTTCCACCGTGGCCGCATGAATGTCGATGGGCGCAGGGCGCTCCTCGCCGTCCACTCGCACGGTGTCGCGCAGCACCCGCTCGCACCCCTGCTGGTCCACCACCCTGAGGATAACCACGTAGCTACCAGTATCGGCATAAACGTGGCGGGGGTTCTGCTGGCTGCTCCCGGGGCTGCCATCGCCAAAGGTCCAGGCGTAGCTCAGCGGCTCGTAGGGGCTGCTGGCCTCGGCCAAGAAGATCGCCTCCACCGGCGGACACACCGCCGGCACTTCCGCCGTGAAAACCGCATCGGGCCGCCCGATTTGGATGTATTCTACTTTGGTCAAGGAATCGGTACAGCCGTTCACGTCGATGGCCGTCAACGTGACGTCGTATTCGCCGTCGTTGGCATAGACGTGTACCGGATTTTGCACCGAGTCGCCCGTGCCGTCGCCAAAGCGCCATTGCCAGGCCACGCCCGAGGGGTTGGTTTGGTCAAAAAAGCGCACGATCTCATTGGCACAAACGATGGTGTCATTGGCCGTAAAATCGACCTGCGGCGGGGCGAAAACCGTCACCGTGTCCTGCGTGGTGTCGCGGCAACCGTGCCCGTCGATCACGCGCAGGGTGATGACCTGCTCACCGGGCGGCAGGTTGGGAAATTGGGCGTTGGGACCGCTGCCCGTGGCCTGCCCATTGAGCGACCAGAATTGCTGGCTCATGGCGGCGGGTCCGGTGCTGGCGTCGCTGGCTTGTACCAACAGCGGTGCACAACCTTCTTCCGGTGATAAATTCATAGCCGCACTGGGCCGCGCATGCACTTCCACCGCCTGGGCTTGCCGCAGCGTATCCCGACAGCCGATGGCATCGGTTACGATCAGTTGCACATCGTAGAAGCCCGGCTGCGGGTAGCTGTGGCTGGGGTTCTGCTGCGGACTGGTCGCACCCGCGCTGCCAAAGTCCCAGAGCCAGGCGCTGAGGGTGGTGTCGCCCGTGCTTTGGTCGGTGAAATTGACCGCCTCTAGCGGGCAGACCGGGCCATCCTGGGTGAAAGCCGCTTCGGGTTGCCAAATGCGCACCACGCTGCCCAGGTCCGAGCTGTCGGTACAGCCGTTGAGGTCGGTGACGGTCAGCCGCACCAGATAGGTGCCCGCTGAGTCATAGACGTGGTTGGGATTCGGCTGGGGGCTGCTCTGCCCGTCGCCGAAGGTCCACAGCCAATCGCTCAGGCCCACACCCGAGGCCGAAAAATCGGCAAAGCTCACCGGTGCCCCCACGCAGCCCGGGGCTTGCGGCACCAGCAATTGGGCTACGGGTGGATCGAAGGTGCGCACCGCTCGGCTGACCGTGTCGCGACAGCCTCGCGCATCCACCACGATCAGTTGGGGCCCAAAGGTCGTGCCGGGCGTCTGGTAGACGGTGCTGGGACTGGGCTGGCTGCTCACCTGCCCGTTGCCCAAGCTCCAGGCTTGGCTCACGAGGGGGGAGCCGTTGCCATTGCTTTGGCTGAAAAACTGCACCGTGAGCGGCGGGCAACCCTGGCTGTCGCTGGGGGCAAAAGCCGCCGTGGGTGGGGTCCACACCGTGGCCAGAGCAGGTTGGGTGAGGCTGCCCACGCAGCCCAGCGAATCGGTTACCGTCAGGGTAACGTCGTAGCTGCCGCTGGCGGCATACACGTGCGAGGCATTGCTACCGGTGCCGCTGTTGCCGTCGCCGAAGTCCCAGCTCCAGCTCACCAAGGGCACCTGCGGCTGGCTGGCGTCGGCGAAGTCAAAGGTGGTGCCCAGACAGGCTGCGCTGTCCACCACCGTGAAATTCACCGGCGGCGGGCCGATCTCAAGCGCGGCTGGGCCCACCAGCGTGTCGGCGCAGCCCTGGTCATTGACGGCCACTAGCGTCACGGCATAGCTGCCGTTGGCACTGTAGCTGTGGCTGGGCGAGAGGCCGCTGCCCACGCCTCCGTCGCCGAAGTCCCAAAAGAGGCTGCCATTGGCCCCCAACCCTGTGCTTTGGCTCAGAAAGGTGATGCTCTGATTGGCGCAGGTCGCGCTGAGGTCGCTCACGAAGGCCGCCGTGGGGGTGGGCCGCACCTCGATGGGCAGGGTATCGGTGGCGGCACACCCCAGGTTGTCAGTCACCGTCAGGGTAACCGCGTAGCTACCTGCGCTGGTGAAGGTGCGGGTGGGATTGGGAAAAATGGAGCTGCTGCCGTTGGCGAAGTCGTAGAGGTAGCTGCTGATGCTGCCGCTGGGCGAGCTAGCGGCTTCGCTAAAGCTCACCGTGAGGGGCGCACAGCCTTCGGTGGTGTCGGCCACGAAGGCCGCCACCGGCTGCGGCCACACCTCCACCGCGTCGCTGATCACGCGGCTCTGCTGGCAGCCGTCGGCGTCAGTGACCGTGAGGGATACGGTGTAGAGGCCCGGCTGGGTGAACACGTGGCTGGGATTGGCCACCGTGTCGGTGCTGCCGTCGCCGAAGTCCCAAAGCCAGTCCACGAGGGGATCGACGCTGGTGGAGGCATCGCTGAAGCTGACTGTGGTGCCAGGGCAAATGCTCTGGTTGGCGGGGGTGAAGTCCGCCGTGGGGCCGTCCAGGCTTACGAAGCCCGGCTGGGTGAGCGAATCGCGGCAGCCGTTCTGATCCACGATCTGCAAAGTCACCGGAAAACTGCCCGTGCTGTCGTAGAGGTGGGTGGGATTTTGTAAGGTCGAAGAATCGCCGTCGCCGAAGTACCATCGCCAGCTCGTCACCGGTGGGGTCTGGTCGCTCAGGTCGGTGAAGCTGATCGAAACATTGGCACAACCGCTGGAGTCGCTGGCCGCAAAATTTGCCTGCGCCGCCGGATGCACCAGCACCGAGCGCAGCGCCGTATCCGCGCAGCCGTCGGCGTCCTGCACGATCAGTTGCAACGCGTAGGTGCCAGCCGCGCTGTACTGGGTGGCGGCGTTGAGGGCGTTGCTGGTATTGCCGTTAGCAAAATCATATTCCCGAAAGCTGATGACCGCGCTGCCCGCCTGGCTGCTGTCGCTCACGCTCACCGTGGCCGGGGCGCAAACCTCATTGGCACTGAGGCCAAAATCTGCCGTGGGTGGGGTCAGCACCTGCACGTGCTGGCTGTCGATCACCGTGTCGCGGCACCCAAAGGCATCTACCACGATCAAGGTCACGTCGTAGTCGCCGCCCTGTGCATAGACGTAGCTGGGCATGGCTCCCATGGCGGTATCGCCGTTGCCAAAGTCCCACAAGTAGCTGCTGATGCTGGTGTCGCTGCTGGCCGTGGCCACGAAATCCACGGGGAAGGGCGGACAGGCCGGGGCAGCATTGGACGTAAAATTCCCCACGGGCCGCGACAACGAAATCAGGTCTGGCGCGAGCAGGGCATTGGCACAACCAAACTGGTTGGTTACCGTCAGGCTCACGTCGTAGTCGCCATCCTGCTGATAGGTGTGTAGCGGGCTGGCCTGGGTGGAGGTGCTCCCATCGCCGAAGTCCCAGAAGTAGCTGCCATTGGCCCCCACGCCCACGCTCTGGTCGGTAAACTGGATGTCGCGCGGCGCACAGCCAGTGGTGGCCGAGACGGTAAAATCTGCGCTGGGACGTGGCAAGATCTGCACGTTGCGCAGGGCGGTGTCGGTACAGCCGGCTTCATCGGTGAGCACCAACTGCACGCTTTGGCCGCCGGTGCTGGCGTAGGTGTGGCTGGGTGACTGCTGGGTGCTAGTTTGCCCCGGGGCAAAACGCCATTGCCAGGTGTCCAGCGGCTGGCTACCGGCGCTGCTGCTGTCGCTGAAGCTGATGGGTACCCCCAGACAAACCGAGTCGTCGTCCGGCACGAAGGCCGCGCTGGGCGGGGTGAGCACGGTCACCGGGCGCTGGGCGGTGTCGATGCAGCCGTTTTGCGCGGTGGCGATGAGGCGCACCTGGTACTGGCCCGGTTGCGCGTAGGCAAAGCTGGCCCCGGTGGTGTTGGCTGTGCTGTTGGCGGCGTCGCCAAATTGCCATTGGTAATCCCCCACGAAAATAGGCGAATTGGTCTGGTTGGTGAAGCTCACCGTTTGCCCCGGGCACACCGAGTCGGGCAACGCCGTGAAAGCTGCCTCTGGTCCCGGTCGCACCACGATGCTGTCCGGGCTGGTGATGGTGCGGGTACAGCCCTGGGCGTCGGTGATGATCAGGCTGGGCACCGCGATGGTGTCGGTGACATAGACGTTGGAGTCGATTTGCCCAAAACCGCCGTTGCCGTCGCCAAAGTCCCAGACCCATTGCACCGCACCCTGGGTTTGGGCTTCGAAGACCACCTTCATCGGGCTACAGCCGCTCAGCACCGAGGGCGAAAAGCTGCCGCTTGGCCCCGACAAGTCCACCAGTCCCGGCATGGTGAGGGTATCCGAACAGCCCTGGCTAGAGGTTACGGTCAGGGTCACGTCGTACTGCCCGGGCAGGTTGTAGATTTTCGAGGGATTGGGCGCGTTGGAGGTGCTGCCGTCGCCGAAGTCCCACTGCCAACTGCTGACGTTGGCGCTGGATTGGTTGGTGAAATTGACGGTGAGGGGCGGGCAGGTCTGCGTCACGGGAGCCGCGGCGAATTGCGCCACCGGTGGCCCCACCGCGATGTAGTTGCTCTTGCTGATGCTGCTCTGGCAGCCGTTGACGTCGGTGACCACCAGCGTGATGGTGAAGCTGCCACTGTTGCCCGGAAAAATCTTGACCGGATTGGGCACGGTGGAAGTGGTGCCGTCGCCGAAGTCCCAGAGGTAGGTATTGCCCACCCCGGTGGAGAGGTTGGTGAATGGTACAGGCGCACCCGCGCAGGTGAGGGTATCCTGGGTGGTAAAATCAGCACTGGGAAAGGTTGGCTCGATGAAGCTGGCTCGCCGTAGGGTGTCGGTGCAGCCCTGGTTGTCGATCACCACCAAGGTCACGTCGTACTGGTCAGGCGTCAGATATTGATGAGTGGGGTTTTGGCTCAGCGAGGTATTGCCGTCGCCAAAGTTCCAACTATAGCCCGCGATGCCTGCCGTGGCGCTGCTGTTGTCGGTGAAGGTCACGAATAGTGGCGCGCAGCCCGTGGTCTGGTTGGCGGTAAAATCGGCCTCCGGTCCCACGATTTCGATCAGAGTCGTCTGCTGCACCGTGTCTTCGCAGCCACCTGGTCCGTAGGCGATCAGGGTCACGTCGTACTGCCCGGGGCTGTTGTACTGATGGCTAGGGTTGACGGCGGTGGCGCTGTCGCCGTCGCCAAAGATCCAGAGGTAGCCATTGGCCCCGGTGGAGTTGTTGACAAAGTCGATGCTGGTACCCGTACAGCCGCTGGTGTTCAGCGCGGTAAAGCCCGCCGTAGGATTGGCGATGGGCAGGTCAATGGTGATGTCGTCCGAGCAGCCGGTGCTGTCGTTGGTGACGGTGAGGGTCACCGGGTAGGTACCCAGGCTGTCGAAGGTATGCACTGGAAACTGCACCGTGTCGGTGGTGCCGTCGCCAAATTGCCAAAAATAGGTGTCAGCCCCGATGGAGATGTTGTTGAAATTGACGGTGAGGGGCACTTCGCAGCCAACGCCCGGCAGGGGCAAAAAGTCTGCGATAGGGGGCTGCACATAGACGAAATCCGGGATCAGCAGGGTGTCGGTACAGCCATAATTTGACACGATCAGGGTCACGTCGAAAAAGCCGGTGTCGCCGTAGGTGTAAATCGGATTTTGGTCCGTCGAGGTACCGCCGTCGCCAAAGTACCAAAACCACTCGGTGCCCACGTTGCTGAGATCCTGAAAATTGACCGGTAGATTGGCACAGACTACGCGCGGGGTCGCATCGAAATTGACCAGGGGCTGCGTACCCGCCGAGACGATGCGCTGCGCGGTGTCGGTACAGCCTTGGGCGGTGGTTACTTGTAGGGTAGCTACGAATTGCCCCGCGCCATAGCTGTGGATGGGGTTTGGCACATTGGAGGCCCCGCCGTCGCCGAAAGTCCAACTCCAGCTCACGATCGAGTCGAAGGGCGAGCTGCTGGCGTCGGCAAAGGTGGCATCGAGCGGCACGCAGCCCTCACGCGGCTGCACGGTAAAAAGCGCATTGGGCGGCACGATCTGCACGTAGTTGGGCTGGCGCAGGGTGTCGGTGCAGCCATTGGCACTGGTCACGGCCAGGGTCACGGCGTAAAAGCCTGAGTCCTGATAAACGTGGCTGGGGTTGGGCGCGGTGGAGCTGCTGCCGTCGCCAAAGTCCCAGAAAAAACTGGTGGCATTCTGGCTGGCGTGGAGAAAATCCACCGGATAAGGCCGCAGGCAGGAACTGGGGTCGCTGCTGGTGAAGGCGGCACTCGGTCCGGGCTGCACCTCGACGTAAGCCTGCCGGGTAAGGGTGTCGCGGCAGTTGGCCGCGTTGCCCACGATCAGGGTTACGGTGTAGAGGCCCGTATCAGGATAGGCAAAAGTCGGCGTCGGGCCGGTGACCACGCTACCCGCTCCGAAGTTCCAGCTGTAGGTGCTGGCCCCGCTGCTCAGGTCAAAGATGCTGAGGGGTTCGCCCACGCACACCACCGTGTCGAGGATGCCAAAATTGGCCTGGGGGATTTCGAGGTGAATGGCGTCGTCGAGCAGCACCGTGTTGCTACAGCCGCTGGCGTCGGTGATGGTCAGCTCGACGTCGTAGGTGCCCGGCGTGGTGTAGCCATGGGTGGGATTTTGCTGGGTGGAGGTGCCACCGTCGCCAAAGTCCCAGGCGTAGGTGTAGCTGCCCGCCTGGGCGGGCGTGGCCGTAAAGTCCACCGCGAAGGGCAGGGCGCAGCTATTGGGCAGGGTAAAATCCACCGCCACCTGCGGCGGCTCCGAGACGCTCACCACGTCGAGCTGGGTGGAGTCGCGCTGGCAGCCGTTGACGTCGATCAGCAGCAGGGTTACGTCGTAGCTGCCCGGCGTGGTGTAGGTGTGAATGGGATTGGCCCCGGTCAGCACCGTGCCATCGCCAAAGTCCCAGCTGTAGCTGTTGATGGCAAAGCCGTTGCTGTTGCCGAGGTAGCTGGCGCTGACGGTGAGGGGCGCACAGCCTGCGGTGGGCGTGAGGGTGAAACCCGTGGTAGGCAACGGATGCACCACGATGGTTTGGAAGGCGGTGTCGCGATTGCCGCCGATGGTGTCTTGCACGATCAGTTGTGCCTGGTAGGTGCCAGGGGTGGTATAGTTGGCAAAGGCGATGGCGCTGCTGCTGCTGTTACCATTGCCAAAGAGCCATTGAAAGGTCAAATTGCTCCCTTGGCTGGGGGCGGCGTTGAAGTTGACCGGCAGCGAACCACAGCCGACCGTGTCAGAGACGGTGAAATCAGCCACGACCTGGGCGCGGCTAAGCCCGCCGAGTAAGCCGAAAGCAAGGAAAACAACCAGACGGAGGGTGGGCCTCACTGCGCTGGCCCGTGCGAGCCAATGGGTAATCATGGGGTAATGAGCTTATGGACAAAACAAGTTAAACGGCAGTGGGGAGGGGATGAATGGTCGTTTTGGCTGCGCAATCTGCTGACCAGATTCTTGAATCAGGCGCATGAGCAGCGTAAGGTTGGCAGGCAAATGGAATGGTCTGCGCGCCTGATCGAGCGGTCAGGCGGCGAGGAGGTTGCCTCAGGTGGGGTGGATCAGCGTCCGCCGCTTAGGTTTGACGGCAGGCGCAAATCTGGGGGGTGAAAGATTTGGGGGGAAACTGTCAAAATCGAGACATCCCCGAGAGTCGGGGGCGAGCCGTGTAAGGGGGCGGGTGCCTTTGATGCCGGGCTTGCCCAAGGGGAGGTGGGGGTCTAGGCTGAGGTAGGTGAGGGGATTTTCATTTTCCATGGCAACTGGTTCTGATAGGCAGGAAGACAGATCAGTATGCACATTGGGGGCGGTGGGGGTGGGGGGCATTGAGCAGATCTGCTTTAGCAGCTATCCCCCTGAGCCTGCAAGAGATAGCGCAGCACCATGCGGCTGACCGCCAGGCTTCCGCCGAGGTAGACGCGACCGGCGAGGAGCTCGATTTTGTTTTTGGGGAGGTGGGGGTAGTAGGTGTGCTCGATCATGGGGTCAGGGGTGGGGTGGGAAGAGAAACTACAATAGCTCGATCAGCCCATACTCATCGCTTTCAGCCAGTTGATAAATCTGAGCTTTATGCCTTTGCAAAAGAACTGCGACCTCGTTGGTGGACTGATTTCCCGTTCGCAATAAAACCACTTTGGGCGGGAATCCTTTCTGGAGCAGCAGATGATAGTAGTCTTCATCATTCGTAACGATGACCGCTGTGTGCTCTTTTGCCCAGTCCCAGATCATGAAATCCGGGGCAGGAACGGGCAAGCCAATTGAATCTACGTGCTCAACTTGCTCGAAATCTCTGGCCAGTTTTTGCTTCAGCCGCCAAGAAAGGTTTGCATCCAGCAACAAGATCATATTAGGCGGAAATAAGCTTAGACCACTTTTCTCTCTGGGCAGCATAGGCCAAGGCAGCTAAGATATGCACCCGCTGCAAAGCGGGGAAATCGGCTAGAATTTCTTCCATCGTCATGCCTGAGGCCAGCCATTGCAGGATGTCCATCACGGCAATGCGGGTGCCTTTGATGCAAGGTTTGCCGAAGCGGATGTTGGGGTCTATGCTGATGTAGGTGAGAGGATTTTCCATAGCTCGGTGTTCTGATCTTTGATAGCGGTCAGGCATTGGGTGGGGTGGGGAGCAATTCTTCTTTCAAAATGTCTTCGAATTTGCGCAGAATGCGCAGAATCTGCACCAGATCTTCGTACTCTGAGGCATTGTAAAGGTTACTGACGGTGTAGGTGTGCCCCTCCAAAATGAGGAAGAACCAATTTCTACCCATCACATAGCAACCGTAAATGGGAATCGGCGCGGGATTTTGCGCCTGAGCAATCAGCATGGCCAGCAGCACTTGCGCCGTGGGGTCTTCGGGCTGCTTTTCTCGCTTATACTCGTGGAAGCAAAAATACGGAGCTTTGATCAGATCTGCCTTGGCGCGTGCCACCACGAAATCAGCGATGGTTTTGAGCCGCTGCCCGGCGACTTCGGCCTTTAGCTCTACTTCAAAAAAGCCTTGGGCATCGCCCTGTTCATAATCTACCATCTCCAGCAATGGCGCGATGAAGCGCATCTTAAGGGTCTCTTCGTTCCAATAGCTGACGTGACGCAGCAGGCGCTCACTTAGGCTTTGGAGACGCTGTTTCTCTATCTCTTCAAGCTCGTGGCCACCTGCCAGCCAGTCTCTCAGCCGATGGCTCGGCTCGAATGGTCGTTCCAAGCCAAAATACTCTTGCAGTTCTCCTTCCGTGATACGGCGACTAATAGCCATAGGGGGTAAGGTTTTAGGTTTTCAGGAAATGCAGCGTCAGCACTGACGCTCACTCGATCACCGCTTGGGCTTGCTCCCGCCTGACGCTAGGAAAGCCCGCCCAAAAATCCTCTAGCGAGCTGCTCTCCAGATAATCGAACAGGGTCTTGACCGCGACACGGGTGCCGCTAACAACTGTCGTTCCCCCCAAAATGCCAGGGTCGATCTGTATGGCTTCTTTGATGGTCATGATCCGCTTTGGGCTTTCCTTTTCAAGATAGCAATTTCTCGAGCTAAAACAGCGCGATATGACGGGTGGTGTGGTCGCTGCCGATTCAGCCCATAATAAGCTTAGACCACTTTTTCTCGTTGGGCAGCGTAGGCCAAGGCAGCTAAGTTATACGCTCGCTGCCAGGCGGGGAAATCGGCTAGAATTTCCTCCATGGTCATCCCTGAGGCCAGCCATTGCAGGATGTCCATCACGGCAATGCGGGTGCCTTTGATGCAGGGCTTGCCAAAGCGGATGTGGG
>CAYVAP010000022.1:0-17167 GCA_964449365.1 uncultured Bacteroidia bacterium | reverse complement strand
CATGGCGGTAAATTCCGAAATGGCTAGGAGGAATAGGGAATTTCCATATTTCGGTCAATTTAGCCGCCATCATCTCCAAAAACAAACCATACCGTACCCATGCTCGACGTCGACGGTGTCGGGCAGGCGGATGATGCCATTCGACTGTCTTGCCAGTTGGAGCATCCTGCCTACGACTGCTGTTATTTGCTACTCGCCCGACAACACCAAGCCCTTTTGTTGACTTTGGATAAAAAGCTGAAACGGCTGGCGGAAAAATTAAGTAATGCTCAAAAAGTAAATTTCGCTTTTGACTTGATCTCCCCGGCAAACCGGTTTTGAACTCCGGTTTGCCGGAGGATCTACGACTTACCCGCATACTGCGTCAGAAGCTCGTCTGTGGGTCCCTTTATCCCACAGTCTCGCGATTTGGCCCCGATAGAACCGGGATCTTCGACCCGCCAAACTCGGTTTCTCTTCCTTGTCTGCGAGCAAGATCTCCCGACGAGCCGGGCCAGGTCTGCGCAAAATCGGACAGTTATTTCCTTCGCGTTCCTTATTCACCCCCCTACCCTTACCAACCGCAGGTAATCCAGCATGGCCCGGTTGACCAGCAGGTTCATGTTGTGATTCCAGGGCTCGAAGGTCAAGGAGATCAGGTGCTCCCCCGCCGGCAATTCCAGCTCGTATCCATTGGAATAGCCCCAGTCAGACCATTCGTCTTTGCCTCGCTGGGGAAAAACCACTGCCCCCTGATAAGCACCATTGACGTAGAGGCTGCGCAGGGCGCATTTGTTGTCGGTGTTCCAGGGACCGCTGCCATTGGCATAGCGGAAATCCAGGCGATAGGTGCCCGCCTGCTCCACTTCGATGGGAATGTCGAGGTGCTGGTTTTGGTTAGTCGCTATTTCTACGAAGCCTTCACCTTCATATCCCGTGAAAGGCAGCGCTGCCTTTGGGGCGATGCGCTCCAATGGGACATGTCGCGTTTCACGGCTCAGGCTCAGCGGTTCGCTCACAAAGGACTCGTACCCCTGGGCATCCACGGCACTGATGACATACTCGCCGGGATCGTCGGTTGCTACCGCATAGGTGGTCTCCTGGGTGGTCGTCAACAGCTTACCATTGCGGTAAAGCCGATAGCTAGCGGCCTCCGGCATGACCGCCCAATGCAAGGCCTGGCCCTGTAAACTGACCTGCGGCGTGGGCAGCGAAAAGTGATTGGCCACCCGATTGGCGCGTTGGGCTGGCAGGGGGGCATCGCTCAGTAGCATGTGGACTGCGTGCTTTCCTTGCAGGTTGGCGGGAAGAAAAGCCTCCGCCAGCGGCTTGCCATCCAGGGTGATGCGGGCGATTTCCCGCCCCGTCCCCTGTACCGTGATGTCCAGGTTCGCCTCCCGGTAGCGAAAATTACTCAGGCGCTTGGTACCCGGATAGCTGGCCGGGACCACGGGGGCGAAGCGGAGGCCATCGGGTTCGAAGTTGAGCCCCATGAAAACCCGATGCACCATGGCCAGGTTGCCCGCCATGCTCCACAGCATGCGGTGCGAATTGATCTCCGTGCCGTAGTAGTCACCGTTGCGGGCCACCATGTTTTCGTAGTTGGTGAGAAACAGGCCGGCGGCGCGGTAGATGGACGCCAAGCCGTGCTCCAGGGCGGGTTCGTTGCCTACCTTGGCGGCAGCCAGATTCCAATAAGCCTGCACAAAGGGCCAGATGCCGTTGTTGTGATAGGGCGGGATGCCGGGAATCTGCGGGTAAATGCAGGTGGTGCCAAACTCGGTGAGCGGGGCGCTACCCAAGATACGGCGTGCCTGCTGCTCGTCTGCCACTTCAAATAGCACCGCCAAGGCCTCCCCCAGGGCTTCGAAGCGGGGCGATCGGTAGAGGTGCTCCCGACCGTAGAGGTACTGCGCGTAATAGCCCTCTTCTTCCATCCACAATTGCTCGTTGATGGCTTGTTTGAGGTCATCGGCGCGGGAGACATAGGGATTAGCAGGCTCGCCCAGCGCTTCCGCCATCCAGCCCAAGATGCGGTGGGCCTGGTAGTGGACCACGTTGGTGCCCAGGTTTTGCGAAACATAGATGTCGCGGTTGTCCATCCATCTGGGGTAGGTCTGCTCGCGCCAGTCGAGGAATGAAGATTCGCCCCGGTAAAGGTCGTTCTCGGGCGCAGCCAGCACGCGGGCATCCTCGGCCAGGGAGCGTTGGATAACCTCGTAGGCCCGACGCAGCCAGGCCCGGTCTCCGGTGGTTTTGTACAGTTCCCAGGCGGCCAGGGCCCAGGTAGTGCGGTCCGAGGACACCGGCCAGGCCCCGCCGCTGCCTGTATCCTGGATGATGCGGCCCTGCTGCACCTTTTTCATCAGGCTGATGCGGGCGATTTCCGGCTCATGGTAGGCAAAGGCCAGCAGAATGCTGTAGCTGATGTCCCGGGTCCAGACCCCGCCCCATTTGGCGCCGGTGCGCAAGGTGCTGTCCGCCTCGATATTCATCAGGGCCTCTTCCAGCGACAGGTTGAACAGGGCATCGACCAGCGGTTGATCAGATTCGTAGCGGGGCTTGTCGCTCAGGTCCAGGGTAGGCTGCCATTCCCGCACGCCACCTGAGGCAGCGTCATAGGGATTGAGGGTCACGCTCAGGGCATAGATATGGCCTTCGCCGGTAGGCTCCAGTTTCAGGCCTTTTTCTGCCAGGTTAGAAAAATCCCAGCTCAGCGGCGCGGATCCCCCCGCAAGGAAAAATCCCTTAAAATCGCTTTGGGCGATGCGGGTTCCGTCGTAGGCTTCGAAGTAGCCCTGCGCTTCAAACTGCTCCATCACGGGAGACATATCCAGCCGGAAGGTGTAGCGGTAGTTGACCGGGAGAAAGGTGTCGGGAGCAGCCGGCATCGGCGCGGGCCTTTCCCCAAACTGGATCACGGGCGTTTCTGCCTCCTCCCCGACCAGCACCCAATGATCCTGTCCCGACGGCAATTCCACATCCTTTTCATTGATGGCGACCTTGAAGGTGATCAAGCGGGAGAAATGCCGGTGGGCGGTGCTCTGGTAGTTGGAAACCAAATGGGTCGGAGACAACGCTTTGGCTTCAAAATCCCCTTGCACGACGCGGTCTGCGTAGAGGGTAAAAGCCTCAGATTGATACAGGCGAGGAGAAGAATCAGATGGGCGCATGCCTGCAAAGATCAGCAAAACCAGCCCCAGAAGGTATTTTTTCATGGAAAAGGGAGAAATGAAAGGGGGCAAGGACCTGAGGGTCCCGGCCCCGTTAACTAATTGCTACTCACCTATATGAAGGACCATAA
This sequence comes from uncultured Bacteroidia bacterium, assembly GCA_964449365.1. GTDB lineage: Bacteria > Bacteroidota > Bacteroidia > J057 > J057 > CAYVAP01. The sequence goes on along the minus strand of CAYVAP010000022.1, from coordinate 13,884 downwards.
GTTGTAGGGGACAGGGGTAAGGCAAGGTCGGTGAAATCCTTCATATTCATCTTCTCAATAGGGACAAGACGCGCCTATCCCGACTTCATCGTAACCGCACCTTGAAGGTCCCGGTAGCCTGATCGGTACGTACCCGCACCAGCAGCAAGCCCTTCACCTTCAGGTCCCGTAGGTCCAGGGTGGCCTGTTGTCCCTGGTAATGGGCCTCAAGCAGGCGCTGACCGCTCAGGCTGTAGACCTCAATGCGAGCGGAGCCGCTTTGCGTCCACTCCACCTGTAGGTGACCAACAGTGGGGTTGGGGAAAACCCGCCAGCCGGTGGTCATCTCCGCACCAATATCCGTGGTGCTTTTCGCCTGGATTTGAATGGTGGTATCTGCAAGGTTGAGGGTAATGGCATAGTCGCCCGTATCGGCCACATTGACCCGCCACTTATTGTCCGGGCCATCGCAGCCCTGGGTGAAGAGGAAGTCGGTCGCACTGAGGCCTTGGTCGGCTACGGCGGCATTGATCCACGGCCCGTCACACCAGTCTCCCTGGAAAAGCGGGAACTTGAACTCGCCCGCCGTCAGCTTGCCTTCCCAGACAAATACATCGGCGTTTGCGCTGTCCCGCGTGAGGGGAGCCGGGTTGCTGATATCCCAACCTGCGGGCGTGGCATCGCCCAGGATATAGACGAAGGTGAGGGCCTCCAGCTGTTCCACGAAAAGGGTATCAGCAGTGACATCGGCAGTGATGCGGTAGCGACCACTTGTGGCCACGCTCCAGTTGGCGTCGTCGCCCGCGCAGTTGGTCACGATGACCAGGCTATCGGCACTCAGGGCGTCCTGTCCGGCGACCAGAGGTTGCAGGTAGTTTCCGGCGCAGAAATTACCTCGGTAGTCCACCAGCTTAAATTCGCCCACCATCAGTTCCCCTTCCCAGACGTAAAGGGCTTCATTGACCGTGTCCCGCGCCATGGGCGTAGGGCTGCTAAGGTCCCAGCCGTTGGGGGTGGCGCTGCCCAGCAAAAACAAGCTGTCGCTGAGCGACCAGCGCTCCACCGCAAGGTGTTGACTGTCCACGTTGAGGGTGATCAGGTAGGTGTCGCTGTCCGGCACGGCCCATTTGAAGTCGTCGCCGCTACACTGAAAGTTGACGTTGAAGCTGTCGGCCGTCAGCGGATCGGCCCCCGCCGTGAGGGCGACGTAGTCGTTGCCCAGGCAGAAGTTGCCCGTGTAGTCCAAAAACTTAAATTCGCCAGGGGTCAGCGTGCCCCGGTAGGTGAAAACCGCCGGGTCGTTGGCATCCTGGTACAGCGGGGTAGGATTGCTGATGTCCCAGCCATTAGGTGTGGCATCGCCGATCAAGTACACGGGGGAATACTGCGAAACCAATTCTACCGAAATCGAGTCCCGGTCGGTGTACATTTCGATGGCGTAGATTCCACTTTGGCTGACCACCCACTTGTGGTCATCTCCGTTGCACTGCGGCCGCCGGTCGTAGGCCGTAGCTGTCAGCGGGTCGGCCGCAGCGGAGGTAGCTACCAGGTCAGTTCCGTCACAGAAGTTGGTGTTGTAGTCCAGAAATTTGAACTCGCCGGTGGTAAGCAGTCCCTGCCAGGTAAACAGGGTCGTATCGCTGGCATCCTTCGTCAGCGGCGTCGCATCATCGAGCGACCAGCCCCCCGGAGAGGCATCACCGGTCAGGTAGAGGCTGTCAATGGGGGGTTGGGCCCGCAGCATTCCGCTCAAAAGCAGGAGCAGGCCAAGAAACGTGAGTAGAAGTTTTGTCCGGATCATGGGTAGAAGAATTTATTTTTGGGGGGAGAATTGGAGAATTGAATAAATCAGGGGCTCGAATTCAGCCTGTGTCAATATTCCACCACCACCATGTCCCAATACTGTAAGTATGGCAGCGTAAGGCTGACCTGATTGCCTTCTTGGGTAAAGTCAATGGCGTAGGGGGCGCCGCCCTGGAAGTCAGGCGAGGCGAGCCAGATGGCGGAAACGGGTTGCTCGCTTCGGAAGGTGAGTGGCAGGTCTTTGAAGACTGTGGGCTCAGTCTGGGCGTTGGCATTGTCGCGCCAGAGGAAGGTGCTGGTCCCGGCGAAATTGAGCAGGTGCAACACTTGCCGCTCCCCCCAGCTTTTGCTGACCACCGACACTTGTCCGTGAACGGGGGGCCAGGCATTGAAGGCTACCGCCTCGCTGCCACTTTCTACCGCGGCCTGGGTGAAACTTCCCCCATCGCGCAGCAGGTTTTGGTAGGCCACCAGGAAGTCGTAATACTTGCGTAGCTGGGCTTGCAGGGTGTCGCCCATGGCCAGCTTGTCGCTGGGGAAATACTCGTTGGAAAGCATGTGCTCGCCCAGTTCCAAATGGGCTCCCCCGTGGGCAAAGATCACCGCGTCGGTGAGCAGCACCGCCGGGCGGTTAAAGGTTCCTTCCTGGCGATCGTACTGCATGTAAGCCGCCAGCACGGTGCGGGCTTGCCCGTTGGAAAAGGCTTCATTCTCCAAAATCACGTCCACCAAATCTTGGTACTGGGTGCGGCTCCAGACCTCCGTGTAGGCAAAATCCACCGGAGCACGCAGGATGTCTGCTTGCCCAAATTGATCCACCGCATTGAGGGCCATGTCCTTCTCGGGGAAGCGCTGCCGCAACTCGGTCAGGAAGTCTTCGAAGCCTTGCTTCAGGTCGATCATGTAGCCTTCGTAGTCATACACCGTGCCGCGGTCACCCAATTGGTCGAGGTGCCAACCGTCGAAATCGAGGTGGTCATACACCAGCTGGGTTTTGTCAAAAATGTATTGCTGCCAATCAGGATGACTGGGGTCGGCCAGCAAGAGGTTGCTGAGGAAGGGCGGGCCCAATTCGTGCTGGTTGTGGAAGCTGTGGTTGCGGTCGTTGTAGACCATCCACTCTGGCGAAACGCCATCGGCTTGGAAGTCTTCCCAGGCCCCAAACAGCAGGTTGTACTGCATGGCCGCCATGCCCCGCTCGTGCCCGGCCTCGATGTACCCTTCTACCGTGCTAAACTGAATGGGCCGCTGGATGATGTCCACCCAACTGCTGGCCGGTTGTCCGTTGCTGACCGGCAAGGGAAAATGGTGTTTGTTGTGCCAATCGTAGTACTGGATTCCGTTGATGTGGTAACGATTGAGCCGGTCCAGGATGGCCGCCCGCTCGTTGGCCGGTACCTCGCCAAATTCTGACAAAAACCCGTAGCGGGGAAAGCGGGTCCAGTCCGAGGAAACGTCTACCCCTACCGTGCTGATTACCTCGCCGTTTTGCCTTACCTCTATCAGGTAGCCCCGAAAGTCCTCCTCAGGAGGCGTCCAGGTCCAGGTAGTGCCCGAAAGGGGTTCTTCCGAGATCATGTTTCCCAGATGAGAATAGCGGACCTGAGCCCCACTGGGGGCTTGATCTACGGTCAAAGTGACCGCTTCTCCAGGTTCGTAGCGGGCCTTGTCGCTGCGGAGGTTGAGGGATTCTGCAAAAACGATGGGCTGCTCCTGTGGCGGTGATACCGGCATCACGGGCTCCTGGTCACAACCCCAGAGCTGAACCAGAGAAAAGAGAAACAGGGGAAGAAAAACATGATATCGAGGCATGGTGGGTGGTTGATAGGTTGAGAGGGGAGATTGGGGATTGGGGGATTGGGGAATACAGGGTACAAAGGGAATAGGGGAATAGGAGAAATAACGAACATCGACCTCTGTGAACTCCGTGAAATTCCTCCGTGAACTCCGTGGTGAAAAAAGGGGAGTGGTAAAAAAAGGAGAGTGGGGGAAAATGGGTTTACTGCTCAATGTCCATGGAGTAATCGTTGAAGTCCACGGTAATGCGATAGTTGCCCTCCTGCCCAGGCTGCACCCGCCATTTGTTATCGGGACCGTCGCAGGCTTGGGTGATGATGAAGCTGCTGTTGCTCACCGGCTGATCGGGGTTGGCGGCATTAAGCCAATCCCCATCGCACCAATCTCCGGTAAAAGTGGAGATTTTGAATTCTCCCGCAGAAAGGCTGCCTTCAAACGTGAAGACAAAGGGATCCTGGCTCGACTGGGTAAAAGCCTGCGGGCTGCCGATGTTCCAGCCACTGGGGGAGGCGTCGCCCACGAGGTAAAGGTCGCTATAAGGCGGGGCGATGCCCGACCGGATCTCGATGGTCTGGCTGAGCAGGTCCACGGTGAGAGAGTAATTACCCGTCTCGGTGATTTCCCATTGCAAATCAGCACCGCTGCCCCCCTGGTTGTACACGATGCGGGTGGGGTCGTCGGGATCGCGGGTATAAAAATCCTGGCAGAAGCAACCCTCACGGTTCACCGCGAACTTGAAGGTCCCCGGCGACAATTGCCCGGCGTAGGTGAAAGTTCGCCGTCGCGAGCGCGAGGCCTCCATTTCGATGGCCTGACCGATGTCCCAGCCCGCCGCCGTGGCGCTGCCAAAGAGGAACAACTGGGTCGATACCGGCTGAAACAAAGTCACCGAAAAAGGTACCTCAGCCACCTGGAGGGCCACCTCATGGGTGGTAAAAGTGGCCTGTACCCGCGCCATCAATTCGTGCCTTTCGTTGGCCACCAGGCCCGCCTCCAGCAAGCGTTGGTTCAGCGTGCCGTGGTCGAGAGAATAACTAAAGCGCGCTGGCTCCCCCTCCACCAAGCGCAGCAGCGGCTCGGCAAAGTCGCTCCCCGCCCGGTCGATTTCCAGGGTGTAGAAAATCGCCGCTCCCGTGCCCTGGTTGCTCCCCGTGGTCCAGCTAAGGTCCAGCCGGTTGTCCAGCAGCCGCTCTTCCAAGGTGAGTTCCGTCTGAGAAAGGGTCAGCTTGAGTTCCTCGGCTTGCCCGAGGTCTGGGTCGATCAGCGCTTGCTGGCAGGCCGAAGAGAGCAGGATGAAGGCCAAGCCTAGCGCGGAAAAATAGGTTGTGAGTTTCAGCATGAGTAGTCCATTGAAGAATCGAGAGAGGGAGCATCACCAAGTCGCTAATGATCTCAGTATCCCGCATTCTGCGTCAGGTTCGGATTGCGGTCCAGTTCGATCTGGGGAATGGGAAACAGCAGGTGCTTTTCGGCGGCGTTGCTGCGCCCGATGGAGCGCAGGAAGTTGAGGCCATACTGGCCTTGGTTGACCCGGATCAGGTCAAACCAGCGGTGCCCTTCGAAAGCCAGCTCCATGCGCCGCTCGTGCAGCAGCAGGGCGCGAAACTCCGCCTGGTCCAGGGTGCTGGGCACAGGCGGCAACCCGGCCCGGGCCCGTACCCGGTTCAGGGGCATCTGGGCGGCTAAGGTCTGCCCCAATTCATTTAAGGCCTCGGCCCGCATCAGCAGCACATCCGCGTAGCGAAGCACCGGAAAGTTCAGCGGGCTGTTGTCAAAGGAGGCGACCTCGCTCACGGGCACCAGAAACTTACGCACGTTGTAGCTGGTCAGCGAAAAGCTGGACAGGTAGGGCTTGCCCTCAAAAGCCGGCCCGCCTTCGTAAAGGATCGTGGCCTCCTTGCGCCGGTCGCCCGGCTCGTAAGCATCCACAAATTCTTGGGTGGGCTGGTTCCAGCCAAAGCTACCTGCTACGAAGCCCGCCCCGCGCGGCCCCATGAAGGGACTGGTCCAGGAAGCTTGGTTTTCATTGCTCCAAAAACTAAACCCCCCATCGCTGGCATACTGCACCTCAAACAGCGACTCGATGCCGTTTTCGGTAGCAGGGTGGAAGTTGTCAGCATAATCAGCCTGTAGGTCGTAGCCCAGCCCGGCGACCTGGGCGGTGAGATCTACCACCTCGTTCCAGTTCCCCCGGGTCAGGTGAACCTTGGCCAACATGCCCAGGGCAGCGCCCTTGCTGGCCCGGCCCAGGTTCTGGGGGCTGTAGCTGCTCTTTTCTGGCAGCAGCTGAGCGGCTTGCTCCAGGTCGTCGATGATCAGGTTGTAGACCAGCTCCTGCGGGTCCCGGGCGGGCTTCAGGTCCGTATCCGAACTGCCCGGTTCGGTGATCAGCGGCACATCGCCAAAGTAGCGCACCAGGATGAAGTAGTAGTGCGCCCGCAGAAAGTGCGCCTCGCCCAGGCTGCGGTCCTGGCTGGCCGCCTCGATCTCGAGGGTAGGCGCCACCTTCAGCACGATATTGGCCATCAGGATGCCAGGCCAGGGGCCGCGCCAGAGGTCGAGCACGCCCGCGTTATCCGTGGCGGTCACAAAGTTGGCCATGTCCTGGGTTTCGATGCCGTCTGAGCCGCCTCCCGCACCCACGATGCTGTTGCCCGCCATGATGTCCGAGGTCCACATGCGGAGGTTGTAGAGCTTGGGCCATTGCAAGGGCTGGTAGGCCCCATTGACCACCGTGGTCAGCTCCTCTGCATTGGTGGGGTAGTTGGCGGTGTTGATGGTGTCGAGCGGGGCCCGATCGAGAAATTCCTCGGAGCAGGCTGACAGCAGCCCGAGTAGGAGGAGCAATATGAGGAGTAGGTATTTCATTGCGAGTGGCTTAAAGAGTAGGGCGCAAATGCCTGGCTTAAAAATCCAAATTCAAGCCTGCCGATACCGTGCTGGTAACTGGGTAGAGGTTGTTGTCGATGCCGCCAACCGAAGCTTCGGGGTCGAAGCCCGAGTAGCGGGTCAGGGTATAGAGATTCTGGCCAGAGACATAGACGCTGGCCTTTTCAAAGATTTTTTGCCCAAACCAAACCGGGGGAAGCTGGTAGCTCAGGGTAGCCGTCTTGACGCGCAGGTAAGAGCCATCTTCGATGAAGCGATCAGAGGCGCAGCTGTTGTTGTTGGGGTCGCCAAACACGGCGCGTGGCATCTCTTGGCTGGTGCCAGGCCCGGTCCAGCGGTCTAGGACCGCCGTGGTTTGGTTGGTGGTTACCGCCATGCCTTCGGTGAAAATGCGGTTGGCGTTGAATATCTCGTTGCCATACACGCCTTGCAGGAAGACTGTCAGGCTGAGCTTGCGCCAGCTCAGGGTATTGTTGAGGGAGAAGGTGTAGTCGGGCAGGGGGCTACCCAGGAAGGTACGGTCGGCGTCGGTGATCAGGCCATCGTGGTTCAGGTCGCGAAAGCGAAGGTCGCCGGCGGAGGTGCCGTTGCTAGGCGAGCTGCCCGGCACCTGCTGGGCATGGGCGGCTACTTCCTCCGGGTTTTGGAACAGGCCGTCGGTCTGGTAGCCATAAAAAACGTTGATCGGATAGCCGTTTTGGATGCGTGAGAGGGCGAAGTTCAGGCCGATGTTGCCTGTGACGAGGGGCACATCGCTGTTCAGGTCGATCACCTCGTTTTGGTTGTAGCTGAAGACAAAATCCGAAGTCCAGCGCCAATCCGCCTTTTCGACATTCACGGTGCTGAGCAAGATCTCTATCCCCCGGTTTTGGACCTGCCCGGCATTGACAAAGGGCACGAAAATATCCGAATAGCCCGAAGTCACCGGCACCGGCTGCGGCACCAGCATGTCCTTGGTATTTTTCAGATAAGCATCCACCGTCAGGTTTACCCGATTCTTCCAGAGGGCCAGGTCCAGGCCCAGGTTGTACTGTTCCTGCGACTCCCACTGCACGTTGGCGTTGGGCAAAACCGTGGGTACGGCGGCGGTGGCGAAGTTGCCCCCGAAGTTGTAAAGGTAAGTTTTGTAGCTGGAGGCAAAGGAATAGTTGCCAATTTCCTGGTTGCCGGTGATGCCGGCGCCCAGCCGCAGCTTGAGGTCTTCGATCCAGCGCGAGGAGAAGAAGTTTTCTTCCGAAATCCGCCAGGACACCGATCCAGAGGGGAAGTTGCCGTAGCGGTTGCCCTCGCCAAAGCGGGAAGAACCATCGCGGCGCAAGGTGGCGGTGAGGTAGTATTTGCCTGCGAAATCAGCATTTACCCGGGTAAAGAGCGAAAAGATGGCCCATTCCGAGGCACTGCCATTGAGGGTGATCTGGTCTACGCCATTGTCGAGGGTCTGGGTCTGGGTGCTGGGGAAATTCTGGATGGAGCCGCTGAGGTATTCGAAGCGATTCTCCTGGGCACTGGTCCCCACCACCCCACTGAGGTGCAGGCCGTTGTCCCAGCGTCGCTCGTAGGTCAGGGTATTGTCCCAGAGCAAGGTGATGGCCTGGTTCGCCCCCTCGCCGAGGAACGCATTCTCCTGGATGTCCGAACCCCATTGGTAGGGAGGGGCCCAGGTACGGGTCTTCCAGAAATTGGCTTCCAGGCCCAGCAAGGTCTTGAATGTGAAATGATTGAGGAAGGTCAGCTCCCCGAACACTGAGCCTTGGGCGTTGTAGCCCCGGGTAGTATTCTCCACCGTGAGGGCCTTACCGAGGGGGTTTTCTACGTCGCCAGAATAGATTGGCTGTCCCACCGGTCCGGTAAAATCCCCCGTCGAGTCGTACACCGCCTGCGTAGGCAAGGCCAGCATGGCCCGCTGCAAGCTGAAGTCGCCGCTGCGCTTGATGTCGTGGTTGAGTTTCAGGGTATTGCCAAACTTCAGGAAATCGGTGGCCCAGGTATCGGTGTTGAATTGCAGAATAAACCGCTGATAATCAGTCCCCTGCACGATGCCTTTCTGGTCGAAATAGTTGAAAGAGGTATATATCCGCGAGCGCTCGTTGCCGCCGGAGTAACTCAGGGTGTAGTTGCGCAGCGTCGCCGGACGAAAAAATTCGCCCAGCCAGTCGGTTCCCTCTCCCAGGGCTGCGGGGTTGCGAAATTCCGGGTTGAGTGGAATGCCGCCTGCGGCCAGCAGGTCGTTGTGAAAGTCGGCGAATTGCGCCGCGTTGAGCACCTCTACCTGATCGGTGGCCTGGGCGATGCCTTCGTACATGTCAAACGAAAGGCTGGTCTCCGATCCCGAACCCCGTTTGGTCTGGATGATCACCACCCCGTTGGCCCCGCGCGCCCCATAGATGGCGGTGGCCGAGGCATCCTTGAGCACCTGGATGGAAGCCACATCATTGAGGTTGACCTGGTTGAGCCCGCCATTGAGGGGCATGCCATCTACCACCACCAGCGGATCGTTGTTGCCGATGGTACCCAGTCCGCGGATGCGGATGGTGGGGTTGCTGCCCGGCTGCCCGTTGGTGATGACCTGCACCCCGGCGGCGCGGCCTTGGATGGCCTCGCCAATGTTGGGGACCGGCACGGCTTCCAGGGCTTCGGTTTCAATCGAGCTGATGGCCCCGGTCACGTCCTTTTTGCGCTGGGTCCCGTAGCCGATGAGCACCACTTCGTCCAGGGAAAGATTTTGGGGAGGCAGCACCACCTCGAGTTGGCTCCGGCCATCCAGGGCAATAGTGGTGGTTTCGTAGCCCAAGTACCGAAAAATTAAGCTGTCCCTTTGGAGGTCGACCCCGCTAAATTCGAAGCGGCCTCCTTCCCGGCTGAGGGCGCCCCGGTTGGTCCCTTTTACCATGATGGTTACCCCCACCAGCGGCGTGCCAGCCAAGCTTTGCACCTGACCTTGTACCGAGGGGTTCTGAGCCCGTGACAAGTTTGGGAAAATCAATCCTGCTATCAGGAAAAAAGGCCAGATTTTCGGGGAAAGCGGATTCCAGGTCATCCAGCGCTTCGCGCTTCGTGTAAGTAGATTCACGTCCTTTAAGTTTGGAACAACAAGTTCCTACTTCCCACTCAAAAGGAAGATGACGTATAAGAGCTTATATAGAATAATATCAGCGACTTTAAATATTAAGTCGCTGATATTCAGACATCTAATAAAATAGAGATGGCCTAGCTATATAGAAGAAATCTAACCGGTACCCTCTTCTTTATCAGCGCCGAGATGGGTGATTTGCCACAGTTTTTGGTCAAATGCTTCATTTTTCACCCAAGAACGGTTGCGCACCTTGGTCTTGTACATGTAAATGGTGTTGACGGAGTAGCCGAGAATCTGGGCGATCTTGTCATTGTCGGTAATGCCCAGGCGAATGAGGGCGAAAATGCGCAGCTCGGTATTGAGGGGTTCGCCCGGTTTGAGCGGCACCTGGTTTTCGGGGGTAAATAACGAATTGAATGCTGGCACAAAGTGTGGAAACAGCTTGATGAAGGTCGCGTCGAAATTTTCCAGCAGGCTTTGCTTCTCCTTTTTGAGGTCGATGCGTCGAATGACCTGCCGCAGGCCCGGGAGGCTGCCCTCATGGGCCTGCTTTTCAAGCTCTAATTTGATCCGGCCAAATTTTTCGAAAAGCTGCGAATCCAGGGTAAAGAGAAAGCCCACGTATTCCTCCTTGATGCGGCTGGCCTCCGCGAGGCGGTGGTTGGTTTCTTCTTGCCGGTGGTTGGCCGCCCGCAGTTGCCGGTTGACCTCCTGCTGGGCCCGGTGCGAGGCCTCGATCTGGTTGCGGGCTTTGCGTAGGTTGCCCATTTGCCGGTAAATAACGATAGCCAGCCCTAAGACGAAAGCCAGCAACATCGAAATGCTCACCACATAGCCCAGCAGTCGTTGCTTCTGGGCTTCAATGGTCTGGATCACCTTTTCCTCGATGAACGGCAGGATGTTGGCTACCTGGATCTGCCGCTGCCGGGCCCCATAGAACCGGGCATCAGCGTTAGCTTTCTGGATGAAGGGAGAGGCGTAGCGGGTTTCCCCCTGCTGAAAGAGCAGGGTAGCCAGCTTGAGCATGGCCAGAGTTTCTTTGGCAGAAGTCTGGATGTCGAGGATGGCCGAATGAGAAAAGTGAAAAATAGCCGTGTCGATTTGGCCGGCTTGCTGGGCGATATCGCCCAGGATATAATGCACGAGGGCTTCCTCTCTAGGGCCAAGGGGAGCATCAGCCAGGAGTTGCTGTAGCCTTTGCGCTCCCTGCTGGGTATTTCCTCTTTCAATGGCCAGAAACCCGAGCAAAAATTGATGGAAAAAAGTGCCCGCTTCCGTCAGCATGAGCGCAGAATCCCTAAAGCGGTTGGCCTCGGCTTCGTATCCCTGGGAAAAGAAGGGCAGGCCGCTGTACTCCGCCATTTCGCCGTAGCAGCGGCCCAATTGCCCAAAATAAATGGCGCGCCGGGCTCGGGGAAGCGACTGCGCGTCGATGGCCAACAGGGTATCCTGGGCCTCTTGGTACATGCCAGCGGCCACCATGATGCTGCCAAAGTTGATGCGTGCCGAGGCGATGTATTCCGGGTCGCCCCCTCGCTGGGCCAGGCTCAGGGTTTTCTGGGCATAGACAAAAGCCGAGTCAAAATGGAACACTTCGAAGGCCTCAAACAGCTGCTGGCTAAGTTGGTAGCGGATCGCGAGGTCGGATTCGCCGTTCTGCCTGAGCAACTGCCGCAGGGCATGGATTTGGTCGATTTTGGCGGAGTCGTAGGTCGCCGTCCGCTCAATGGCTCGCTTTACCGCATCGAGCAGCGAATCCCGGGGCAGGGCCTGGGCCGGGAGACAGGGAAACACCAGTAAAACGCAAAGTATCCAGCGTAACATCGAGAAGTAGGTTAGACCATGTTTAGAAGCCTCAGGCGGCCAATCTGTTCAAAATGATATTAGTAAAGGCGAGTTGAACGAAGAGGGCGTGTGATTGGGGTAATTTCTCATAATCTCTGGTCAATCTTCGAAAAAAGTTCAGCCAACCCAATGAGCGTTCGACTTGAGCGCGGCCTTTTTGCGGGACAAATCCTTTGGGGGATGGGGGTCTTTGGGTCGTTTCAACGCGCCAGCCATAGATCCCTTCTGCGATTGCTTTAAATGCCCCCGCATACGTTCCGTCGGCTCGAATCAGTTCCACCCGGTTAGAGGCCTCTTCGATTGTCCAGAGCATCTCGATGCCAGCTTCTCCATCGTGCAGGTTGGCTTTGGTAACCAGAACGGCGATGAGTAAGCCAAACTTATCCACGACGATGTGGCGCTTGCGGCCATTGGTCTTTTTACCCCCATCGACGCCTGTGGTCTCAGCCGGAAGAAAGGCGCCCCCCTTGACGCTCTGGCTGTCAATGGCCAAGGCACTTGGCTCAGGATCAGCCCCTTGGCGCTCACGTTCCAGGCGAGTCACAGTGGCTAAGACCTCGGTCATCAAGCCGCTCTTCCGCCATATATTGAAGTAGTAGTACACGCTCTCCCACTTCGGGTATTTGCTATCGAGGTTACGCCACTGCGTACCGGTACGGTTAATCCATAGCACTGCGTTCACGATGGTGCGGATCGAATGTGTCTTGGGACGGTGGTGGGCAAAAAATTTTTTGATAATTTCCCACTGGGAATCGCTCAGCTCGGTAAACTTCGTTTGCATAATTTGAAAGTTTGGTACCTCCAAATTATCTGGGCGATCCCTCTTTTTCAAGTCGCTAGCATGCTAAAGAACTGCTTCCAAACATGGTCTAAGCAAAACCAGATGAGCGAAAAGGAAGCGGCTATCTTAGCCGATGAGGTAAAGCAGAGCGGATGGGCGCAGCATGGGGATCATTTTATGCAAGGCATCGAGCGATGAATGTGGTGCTTGATACCGATATTCTATTTTCTGCTTTGCTGCAAAATCGATCTGCATTTGCAGAAGAAATTTTCCTGGCAGAGGCTGATTTTCTGTGTCCCCATTTCACGATGGTTGAGTTATTCAAGCACAAAGAACGCATAGTTCAGCTATCTAACATGACTGAACCAGAAGTGCTGGAGCTGCTACACCGTTGACCTCAAAGACGCTCATTTCGTAGCCTTGACCCTCCAGGCGGATGGCTACCTTCGGACAGGCGATCGAAAGCTCATCAAGGAGCTACGCGCCAAAGGGTTTGGTCGGTTTTATGAGCTTGTTTGAATTCCACCAATGGTTTCCATATCCCGCCGAAACTCCTGCTCTCCATAGTGAATAGGAATGTCGCGTTTGGCCAGTTCTCGTTGCATCTGGATTTGATGGATGCCAGCCAGTTGGCTTGCCTGTCCCAGGGTCAGTCGCTCTTCTTCGGGCAACTGAATGGCGAGCAATAGCTTTAGCTCCGCTTCGGTCAGGCCCGTTTGTCGCAATAAGGTGTCAGGTATGGTGAGGATCATGGCGTTTCGTTCTGCTAACATTTACAAAGAAAAGTTGGAAATGGACTATCTATCCCCCAAGGCATTAAGACATAGAACCAATATACCTGCTCCTACTAAATAGCCAAGGATCACCAAGTTCATCCATTTTTGGTAGCGCAGAAATTTCTGTCGTACAGCTTCACGCTTCGGGTTTTCAGAAGGTAATGGAGAAAGCACCCACACAAATTGGATATCGCTGAAGCTAAGTTTTCTATGATCTTCGCCCAGGCGTAGATACTCTCGATATGCCTCTAAAGCCATCACATTAAATGCTATTCCCATCAGCAAGGTCAATAATGCTATGGGAAGACAAATAGCGAGAATAAGTTTGTGGGATGAAGCCATGATCTATGCTTTTCTAAAGGAGGCCATTAGTCATGGCTAGTTGGAATTGTCTCGAACATTACGCTCGTTCTTCCCCCTCAAAACGCTCCTTGTTTCCTTCCCACCAGCCGCGATTGGCGTCGCGGGCCAGGGCGTCGATATCCTCCTGTTTAGCCTCGCTTTTCGACGCTGCCTCCTGATATATGAGATAATTGATCAATCGCTGTACGTGCTCCACGTCGACGGTGTCGGGCAGGCGGATGATGATTTCGTTGTTGGCGCGCTCCATGGTCATAGAAGGTCTTTGTCTAAAAATACGAAAAACGCCGGAAACCGGTCGAGGAAAGCAAAAAAGTTACCCTAACGACCATTCGTTCACTTTTCCCTTGCCCCTGCCCTGCCTACTGTGTATTTTTGAGAGGATAAAGACTGCTGTGCGGTCAGAAGCCAGACTACTGCGTTGTGAGAAGTCAGAGAAGACCCTCCTCACGCGGTACCTCTGACGGCGCAGCGATCTCACAGTGAAACGATTTGACCTCTGACCTCTGACCTCTGACCTCTCTCTTATGGCTACTACCTACACCCCCCAAAACAAAATCCGCCTGGTAACCGCCGCTGCC
>CAYVAP010000021.1:0-17168 GCA_964449365.1 uncultured Bacteroidia bacterium | reverse complement strand
TGAGCAGCGGTTTATACTGTTCATTGATCCATGTTAATTGTTCACTGTTACTTAGTGGCCGCGACAAGCGGCTATCTTTGCTTCCAACTACGAATAAATGCCTACGAGCTTCGAACTCATGCCACGATTTCCCTGACGTTTTCATTACGTCAGGGAACCGGGCTGTCAACTGCTGCCCCAAAGCTTCGCAGCCTTTTTCTCTACTCTCCTTCTACTGCGACAACGCTCTCCTGCTTGTCGAAGAGGTTGGCCACGATTTGGTCGAGTTCATAGGGAAAGTTGACTTTGACGCGTTCATCGTCTTGGATCCAGTCGCTGATTTTACCGATAAAATGCCGATCGACCCGCCAGGCGATGGCCACGCCCATGCGCTCGAGGGAGGCCGCGTTGCAGTGTTGTTCGTACTGACCTTTGATAGGGATGCAAAATAGCTTTTTGCCCATGTAGAGGGCTTCTGCGGGCGATTCAAACCCGGCCCCGGTGAGCATGCCGCGGCAACTCACAAAGCTGGTCAGGAACTTATCGTTGTCGACCGGGCGCACCCAGACGTTGCCCACCCGTGATTCGGTTTTGGCATATTTGGAAAATACTTGCCACTCGACCCCCGGCAACTGGCGTAGCATTCCGATCAACACGCCATCTCGAAAGGCAGGTAAATACACCGTATAATGCCCTTGATCGCTAGGCTCCTGCTTGCGGATATCCTCGCGAATGACCGGCGGGAAGATAAAATCATCGTAGCGCTCGAAGTGAAAGCCAATGGCTTGACTCGCTGGAGCATAGTGCTTGAGCACCATCTCGCCGAGCGGGTCGCGTTTTGAGGGGCGAGGGGTATCTTCAGACAAAAAGGACGCCTGATGCCCCATGGCCACGCAGGGTACCCCTCGTAGGCGGGCTGCCCAGGCGGAGACTGGCTCGAAGTCGTTGATGATCAGATCATACTGTTTGACGGGAAGACTCAGTATCTCCCGCATCAATTGGGGCGACAAGTTGCTCCACCCCGAGCGAGCATAGGAGAGGCCTCCTTTTCGATTATAGACGAAAGAAAAACCCTTGTATTGGTATTTGATGGGATCAGGCAGTTTCACCTCCGACTGTCTGCCGCTGATCAACAAGTCCAGATCGCAGTGTCGCTTTAGCGCCGGGATGACATCGCGCGCACGACTGATGTGACCATTACCGGTGCCCTGAATTGCGTAGAGTACCTTCATGCAAGCCGAAATTTCCCGGAATCTACGAAAAAACTCGCTATGCCGATACGGCCTCAGCTACGGTTGGAATACTTTTTTCCTTTTTTCGCTTGGTTTTCAGTCGCTTGGTGGAAGTTTTTTCTTCCACCTCCTCGGGATGGGTGTATATCTGCCACTCGCCCTGATGGTACTCCAGGGCAGTGAGGTTTTCGATCCAGTCGCCGGAGTTGAGGTACTGCACCGAGCCTTGGTCGGTAACGATAGTGCGCATCTGCGGCTGGTGAATGTGGCCACACACCACGAAGTCATAGCCTTGCTCCACGGCTAGCTCGGCGGCGGTTTGCTCAAAGTCGCTGATGTAGCTCACGGCTCGCTTGACGCTGCTTTTCACCTTTTTGGAGAAGGACATCTTCTCACGGCCTAGCTTCTTGAGCACCCAATTGATGAGGCTATTCATCAGGATGAGCATGTCGTAGCCCAGCCCGCCGAGCTTGGCTAGCCACTTGGCGTGGATCATGCTAGCGTCGAAAATATCGCCGTGAAAGATCCAGGTTTTCTGTCCGTCGAGGTCGAGCACCAGCTTGTCGATCAAGTGAAAATTGCCCAGCTCGAAATCGGTAAATTTCCGCAGCATTTCGTCGTGGTTGCCTGTCAGGTAGTACACCGGGGTCTCTTTGGCGACCAACTTGACCACCTCTTTGAGCACTTGCATGTGTGCCTTGGGCCAGTAGCGCTTACTAAACTGCCAGATGTCGATGATGTCGCCGTTGAGCACCAATGCGCCAGGCTGAACGCTTTTGAGGTACTGCACGAGCTCTTGGGCATGGCAGCCATAGGTACCCAGGTGCACGTCGGAAATCACCACTAGATCTACTTTTCGCTTGCTCATAGTCTTAACCTAAAATTAAATCCCTGGCAGAAAGTGACCTACCAGGGATGGGCGCGGAGCCAAGGCCCGTGAGGCGAGTCGGGTAAGAGTCGCTCGAAAACAGGCGCTATGCTCAATAAATGAAGGATGCAGGATCAGCTTTATATTTGAATGAGCAATTATCAATAAGTGTGTTAGGTACGTATTAGGTCAATGGTAATTTTTTGGTCTGATTTCTCCCTTGGAAGTTAAGCTTTCATAAACCAAGCGCCCCATCCGTAGCAAGACAGATGGGGCGTCAATTTTGAGGGGCAACTCTTACACTCAAACCTTGTCGAGCACCTCGCACACCTCGCGTACTGCTGAGGCAGAATCGGTGAGCAGGGCTCTTTCCTCGTCGTTCAGTTGCAGCTCGATGATTGCTTCGATGCCATTTTTGCCAAGTTTGACAGGCACTCCGAGGTAGAGATCAGAGAGGCCATACTGCCCATCGAGACGAGCGCAAACGGGGAAGATGCGCTTGCTGTCTTTGAGGATGGCTTCGACCATTTGGGCAGCCGAAGCCCCAGGCGCATACCAAGCGGAGGTACCGAGTAGCTTTACGATTTCGCCTCCTCCCTTTTTGGTACGATCAACGATGGCTTCGATTTTTTCGGTGGCCATGAGTTCGGTGAGCGGGATGCCGGCTACGGTGGTATAACGTGGCAGAGGCACCATGGTATCGCCGTGGCCTCCCATCAGCACGGCCTGGATGTCTTTGGGAGATACATTGAGGGCCTCGGCGATGAAGGCCCGGTAGCGAGCCGTGTCCAGGATACCAGCCATCCCTATCACGCGCTCAGAAGGAAAGCCCGCCGTACGGAAGGCTTGCAGCGTCATCACGTCCAGTGGATTGGACACCACAATGATGATGGCATCGGGAGAGTGCTGCACCACACTTTCGGTAACCGACTTGACGATACCAGCGTTGGTAGAGATCAGGTCGTCTCGGCTCATGCCAGGCTTGCGCGGGATGCCCGAGGTGATCACGACCACCTCCGACCCAGCCGTTTTGGTATAATCATTGGTAGAACCAATGACGCGGGTCCCAAAGTAGTTGACCGGAGCGGTTTCCCACATATCGAGGGCTTTTCCTTCGGCGAAGTTTTCCTTGATGTCGACCATCACTACTTCGGAACAAACTTCGAGACGGGCTACATTTTCTGCGCAGGTCGCACCTACGTTTCCTGCACCCACCACAGTTACTTTAGACATGGGATTGTATTTATCTATGTTGATGAATGGATAGGTAAGGGGGGTAAAGGTAACGGAGGTCAGGGCGAATAGCAACCGCTATCACTGGACAGATGGAATATTTTTCCCACTTTGGGAGCGAATCTCCAGACTGCCCTACTCAGAGGTAAGGATGAGGCTCAGACTGTTCTGCTCAGGGAGAAATATATAGCCAATTTTGCCGTTATTTTCCCAACTAAAGCCGCTAGCTACTAGGGGATTGGGAACGAAGTTGCTTACCATTTCGAGTTGATATAACTGCTTAGTAGTTAGCACATTCAACTTCCAACTTTTAACCAGGAACTTTGAACTCTTTCCACTAGGTAGTTGACCTTCAAACAACGCTTTCATGAATAAGATACTCCGTTACTCTTTGGTTCGCATGGTCTTTTGCCTGCTTACTGCCTCTCTCCTAGGCATACCCACGGCTGTCCAAGCTCAAAAAATGGATAAAGAGGAGTACAAAAAGTGGAAACAACTGGCCAAAAAGTACAAAAAAGATCCGCAGCTCCTCAAGGTGGAAGTAGAGACCTATGAGTCGTCTATCAATGCGCTCAAGTCTCAGATCAAGGAGCTGGAGCGCCGCATGGAGCAGCAAAATGCCAATCAAAACTCCGATGAGGTCGCTCAGCTCAAGATGCGCACCGTAGAGCTCGAAAATCAAGTGCGCCGCCTCAGCACCGAGAATGGCCAGCTCAAGGAAGAATTGGCTAGCAAAAATCAGCTCTCCCGCATGGGTGTTCCCGCCGGACTGGTGTACCGCGTACAAGTAGCGGCCTTCATTCACCACGCTCCAGATTTGCCAGAGTCGCTATCTACGGGCTTTACGGTAGAGAAAGATGATGGCTTCAAAAAATACGTGGTCGGAGCCTTTCGCACGTACGAAGAGGCAGGGGCCCTGCGCGATGAGTTCAAGCTGATGGGCATCGACAAAGCTTGGGTCGTGGCCTACATCGACGGGCAGCGCGTCACCATCGACGAGGCCAATAGCTACCTCTCCAATCAAGAGGGATCTCCCTTTTTCTTGGAAGGCAACTGATCAGGTACAAGCTTTCCGATCTCTTCAAAACCACCTTTTCGGGCGGGGCTTCTCTCAGAGGCTCCGCTTGATGCAATTGTGGTTGATAATACACAGGCGAATCACTACCTTCAAAGAGGTAAACCGCTGTTTATGCCCTACATTCCTTTGGCGAGCCAGATCCCCGGGGTGACCCTGGGTGCCTGGGCCATAGAAGAAGACGAACTGTACTTTCTGGAGCGGATCAAACTCTATGAAAACGAGTGGGCCCGCCTGGCCAACATTGCCCATCCACAAAAACGGCTGGAGTGGCTCTCTAGTCGGCTATGCCTCAAAGAGCTGCTCAAAATCGCCAACACCACTCGGGTAGAGTCCCTCAATACCTCTACGGGCAAGCCGTATCTCTCCAATGATCCCCATCACATCTCCTATACCCACTCGACTCACTACTCGGCGGCCATGGCCGGCCAACATGGCGAGGTAGGCGTCGATATCGAGTATCGCCATCGCAAGCGCAACATGCGTACACGCTTTCTCTTCATGAGTGAAGAGGAGCTTGCGCACTTCGAGCCCATCCAGAGTTTCGAGCTGTTTTTGCTGGTGTGGTCCGCCAAAGAATCTCTGTACAAGATTCTGGGTCAGGGCCATGCTTTCAAACACGATCTGCACATGCAGCTCAAACATTTTGAGCTGGCCGATAACGGAATGTTGCCTGCTGTCGTAAACACCAAGGGTAATCTCAAGCAATATGCGGTTTACTATTTCCTCCATCCTGATTTTGTGCTCACTTACACAAGTGATCAGCTGTACCCCTGCTGAGCAAAAGTGCGTACAGATCCAGGATCTGGATGCAGAAACCCTCCGCCGGGAGATACAATCCAGTCAGCGCCCCTACGTACTCATCCATTTCTTCCAAATGGACTGTATACCTTGCGCCGACGAGTTGGTGGAGCTCGCCCAGCTACAAGCAGATCCCGAAAGTCAAGTCTCGATCAAGTTGATTTCTTTCGATGCGCCTGAGGTGGCGCATGTTGATCTGACCCCTTACCTCCAACGATTGGGCATCCATATCACGGTCTATCATTTCGACCCAGCAGAAGCACTCCCCTTTCTGGCTCAGCGTGTTCCGAACTGGGATCAGACTCCCCCCCTCAATCTAATCTATGCCCACCCTGAGCGCTTGGTCGAAAGTACGGGCCTCACCAACCGCAAAGAGGTACAACTCATCGTACACGCTGACCAGAGTTTTCCCCGCACGATGCGACAACCTTGATTTTTGTCTGCTCTGCCCTCGAAAGGCGATCTCACCTTCGGCAACCTTTAGCCAACGGCTTGGGCCGCTCACGGCCTTCATCACTAGTCATTAGTTTCGCGGTTCAAAGTTCAAGGTTGAAAGTAAAGCTGGCCGCTTGGGCGGCCACTGAGTGAGCCAAGAGGAACGGAAGGTAAATGCTGTACCTGAGCCCCTTATACCCTTATTCCCATTTAAAATTCGTATAGAACGTTGACCAGAAGCACTTTCAATTACAAATTCCTGATTACGAATTTCGAATGCGAAGCACTAGTACTCCCCCCTTCGAACCCTCGACTCCGAACTGACGTTAGTAACGCTCGAAAAATAAGTTCCGCTTTTGACTCGATCTCTCGCCCGCATCTTACGCGACAGTTGGGGCCCCTTACCCCAACTTCGCGTGGAGAAAAAGCCTCATTTGGCCCGCCAAACTCGGTTTTTCTTCCTTGTCTACGAACGAGATCTCTTCGCAAAATCGGGAAGTAATTTTTTTCGCGTTACTTAGTTGACCATACACGAATTTTTCCGTTCCGGCGTTTTCCCATTATCCTATCTTCTGCCACTACATTTTTGTGTGTGCGAATCCTCAAAGCAGCCCTTCAACCCAACTCATGGATTATGGATCAATGGATCAAAACCCTCTTTCTGCCCCTCTGTCTGTTGCCCCTATTTCTAGGCAGTAGTGTCTCTTACGCTCAGCAGATAGCGCCTTTCACCCTGCCCGACCTTTCGGGTCAAGCCGTGTCTTTGACCCAATACCGCGATCAAAAGGCCGTGGTGCTGCTCTTTACCAGTGCCAATTGTCCCTGGGTAGACAAATACGAAAGCCGCATCAAGGCCCTTCATCGCAGCTATAGCTCCCGAGGGGTGGCATTTATTGCCATCAACAGCAACGACAGTCAAAGGAGTCCGCGGGACGGCACCCAAGTTTTGCGCACGAGCAACCCATTTCCTTTTGCCTATCTCAGGGACGAAAAACAGGCCGTGTCCAAGCGGCTTGGGGCAGAAAAAACGCCGCAGGTGTTTGTGCTTCAACCCCGCAACGGCTCGTTTTATCTAGTATACGAAGGGGTGATCGACGACTTTCCTCTAGATGCCGATCAGGTCAGCAATCAGTACCTCAAAGATGCGATCGAAGCGGTGCTCTCGGGTCAAACCCCGAACGTGCCGCATACCTCGCCGCAAGGTTGTGGTATTCGCTGGACCAATCGCTGACTCCCCTTTCATGTATGAATGGCAGTAAAATAGACAATGAGTTTGACTGTCAGAGACGCTCATTCCTAATGCGTCGTGTAGTGGGGCCCGCTTGCATCCCCGACCTGGGTTGGTCGTTTTACTCAGCAAGCCTAGGCGTCAAAGGCGTCAAGCATTGCTTACCATCCCATTGATTCTGCAAATCAATGAGCCACACGCTGTATCAGTTCTTTTCGATAATGAAAAAAATCAGGAAGGAAAAAAATGCATTCATCATGAAAATAAGCAGGTTTGCCTCCTGATTGTTCAAGGAAGCCCCAAGTTATGTGAAGCCTCTGCAACCTATCTCACTGACGCAGCCCGTAACCCGGCTCAATCACGCACGAGGCGGCCTACCGCTCATCAACCTCCACCTCCCCCGCATACCCTACCTCCGTGCCCACAAACACGACCACCCAGGCGCGCAGGTCGGCGAGACTGCGCAGCAGCTCGCTTGGCAGGTAGCCTGTTAATTGCGTCTGGGCTTCGGCCACCACCTCATCGAGGCGCTGGGCGTCTTTTTTCTTGAGGTATTTCAGCTCAAAGACAAACTGATGCGGAGCCGGAAAGGGCTCGCGTCGCTGGAGTAATAGGTCCACGTAGCCGGGGCGCACCTCCTGCTCGGGCTGGATCAGGTAGAGCTGCGAGCTGTACAGGTAGCTCACCAAGATGGCCTTGACGCTAGCTTCGTTAAATTGGATCCAATCGCGGTTGGAGAGCTGCTTGAGGGTGTCGGCCACGAGGTCGAGCAGGGGTTGAGGGTCGTTGTGGCGGGCCAGAGTCCGCACTGCCGCCTGGGCGTCGAGGGGGCTGGGCACTTCCTGGAGCTGTTCGAGCAGCAATTCGGAGAAATATCGGTAGTACAACTGCTCGATCACCTGGTTGGGGATGGCCAGGATGGCTTCGCCCAGGTCCTGGCCTTTGATGGTCAGCAGGCCAGTGTAGTACAGCAGGCTGAGGAAATCGACGTCAGTGAAGGTCTTGAGGAAGCTGAATTCTTGGGTGATGGAAGTGCGAATCTCCCCCTCGTCGAGCAGGCGCTGGAGCAGGCCAAAGTGCTGGGCCTCGCGGCCCTTGAGCCGGAAGAGCTGCCGGATGCGCCCATAGTCCGAAGCGATGTTGGTGTCGAGCATGTCCTCGGGCGGGCGGCCCCGATGCTGGTGCTCGGTGGCGTAGTACAGCACCATGTCGGGGTTGTAGAGGCTCTCGGGAGCAGCTTCGTGAAATCGGTATCCGTTGTACCAGTTCCGCAGCAGGGCCAACTGACCGGCATCAAGCTGGCCTACATTTTCTAGCAAGGCTTGAACCTCCGCTTCGCGAAAGCCCATCAGTTCATTCAATACGGGCGATCGGCTGAAATTTTTCCCAATGTTGAAGCCCGAAGTCAGGCTGTCGAGCGTTACGGGCGAAACCCCGGTCATGAAGATGCGCTCCACCGTGCCCTGGCCCGTGGCGGTTTTGATGCTTTCGTAAAATTTGCGCACGTAGCCGGTGCCCGTAACGATTGCTTCGAAATGCCGCAGGTCCTTGCCAATCAGCTCGTTGGTGAAGTGGTCGTACTCGTCGATGAGCAGGTAGATACGGTGCGGATGGTCTTTGAGGGCCGTGAAGAGGTTTTCGATCAGGGTGGTGGCATCGTCCGCAGCTAGGATGTCTGCTTGATCCACTTCTGGCAGTTCCGGCCCATAACGCCGAAAAAACAGCTTGATCCCATTGGATACGTTGCGGAGGAACCCCTCCCGGGTTTTCTCGCGGCTATCGGTCTCGATGCGCGAAAAATCCAGCGTCAGCACCAGGTAGCTATTCGCCAGCGGCGTCGGTTGTTCGCCCACGGCCAGCCCCCGGAACAGCCATTCGAAGTCCCCTGCATGCTCTCGCCCATAGTAGTGCGCCAGGGTTGAGAGCCACAGGCTCTTGCCAAAGCGCCGGGGCCGCAGGAAGATCACGTATGGTTCCCCCAGGCTCTCAAGCACGGGGATATAGCCCGTCCGGTCTTGGTAGTGGTAGCCGTCGCGCCGCAGGCGGGCAAAGTCGCTGATGCCGTAGGGGAGTTTCATGGAGGGTAAAGATACACAATCCCAGCTGGCTTATTCAACCAGCCATACGCTCGCACAGGGCTTTCTGATAGAATCTTTTCCAGCGCCAGTACGCATCAAGCTCAAGCGGCTCTACCCATCAATTGCGACTTGACAAAGCACTAGTGCTCTGTCAGCTCCTCCATAATGGGTAGTCGCTGGCTTCCTTCGGTTTCGCTCAGGACGGGCTGTTGATGCATCTCCCGGCAGGTTGGGGCCTTCGATCTGCGTTGAAGCTCGTCTGGAAGTAGCGCGGAGCTTTGCGTAGCCGGACCCAAACCCATACACGCATATTTCTTACCCATTTACCGCGATCGTTTGAGCATTCAGTCGCAAGATTCGTCTGTAAGTGAACCAAGCACGTAATTTGAGGGTTGATTAGGGTAAACATAGAGGGTAACTCGCTGCTTTTTTGATTTTGATCGTGATTCATCTCCTCATTTAATCATACTCTGAAATGTCAAGCATAGCGCTTAGCTTTCTTCTCGAGCTTTTACAAGAAAAGGGGTCTGATCAATCACTGAGTTGGCTTGAGCAGAAAGCCCAAAAAATACAGCAAACCCATTCGTCTACCCCTTTTTTTCTGGCTTTTAGCCAAGCTTCTCGCTTTTTCACCAAAGACAAACTGGTATTGAGTGAAGCCCAAAGCCAACAGGCGAGTGCCATCACCTCGGGCTTTGACCCTAGCCATTGGGATCAGTTGCAGACGGCCCGCACGTACCTGTTGCTTCATCTTCCCCAAGCAAAAGAGACTTGGTTGCAAGCCATGCATCAGCTTTTTGAGACGGGTGATTTGTATGAGCAGATGGCCCTCTATGCGGCGCTTCCCTTGATGCCTTTTCCGGAAGAGATGCTACCCCGCGCCATCGACGGTTGCCGCACCAATATGACGCTGGTCTTCGATGCCATTGCTTTGCACAATCCCTTTCCCGCCACGTATTTTCCTGCCCTCAACTGGAATCAGATGGTTTTGAAGGCCATCTTCATGCAGCGCCCTTTGTACCGGATTCAGCAATTGGATGAGCGCAGAAATCCCACGCTGGCAGAAATTGCTTCTGATTTTGCGCATGAGCGCTGGGCTGCCGGAAGAAAAGTAATGCCAGAGCTTTGGCGGCTGGTCACCCCATTTGTGAATGATCAGTATCTTGCCGATCTTCAACGTGTGATGCATTCCTCAGATCCACTCGAACAACTAGGAGGCGCTTTAGCCTTGCTTCATAGTGATGCTGCTCCGGCCCAAGCCTTACTGGCAGATTTTCCCGCGCTTTTGGCCAGGGTAGAGTCCGGTGAAGTTACCTGGGAGAAAATCGGACAAGCATTTCAGGCGCAGGAGGCGTAACTCACGTCTTGATGCCCACTGGCAACCACTTACGAAAGATAAGCGATACATGTACATCGATCCCCATATTCACTTAGTATCCCGCACCACCGATGACTACGAGGCCATGCGAAAGGCTGGCATCGTGGCTACCATCGAGCCTGCTTTTTGGCTCGGACAACCCCGTACGGAGCTGGGAAGTTTCAAAGACTATTTCAGTACCCTGGTGGGCTGGGAGCGATTTCGCGCCAGTCAGTTTGGGGTCGTGCACTACTGCACCATGGGGCTCAACTCCAAGGAGGCCAACAACATCCCACTGGCCGAGAAGGTGATGGAATTGCTGCCACTCTACGTAGGCAAGGAAGGGGTAGTAGCTATCGGAGAGATTGGCTACGATGATCAGACCGAGGCGGAAGACCGCTTTTACCGAGAGCAGTTGGAGTTAGCCAAAGAGGTAGACTTGCCGGTGCTGATCCATACACCTCACCGCGACAAGAAGAAGGGAACTTATCGCTCGATGGATGTCGCCGAAGAGCATGGCATGGATCCGGGATGGGTCATCGTGGATCACAACAACGAAGAGACCGTCAAGGAGGTCTTGGATCGGGGGTATTGGGCAGCGTTTACGATTTATCCCCATACCAAGATGGGGTCGGAGCGCATGGTCGAGATAGTCAAGCAGTATGGCCCGGAGCGGATCATCGTCAATTCGGCGGCTGATTGGGGGATCTCAGATCCCTTGGCCGTGCCCAAGACTGCGGATCTGATGCGGAAAATGGGGGTACCAGAAGCGCATGTTCAGTTGGTGACTTACCAAAACGCACTCACCGCCTTTTCCCTTTCCGGACAGATGCATGAAGATGACTGGCTGAAGGCTCCGCCGATCGACCAAACCAAAAAAATGGGAGGAAACTCTGTCCTTCGTGGCGGGCAAGTTCCCCGGGTAGAAGGGCCATCCGATCGGGTAGAAAACTGAGCGATGTCCAGCAAGCTGTTTGCCTACCTCCAACTTACCCGCCCGGCCAACGTCGTGACCGCAGTCGCTGACGTTTGGGCCGGCTTTGCCATTGCCGGTGGGTGGTCTGCCCTGACGGGGAGCGGAACCATCGAAAACACAGATATATGGCAGGTCATTTTTTGGCTGTCACTGAGCACCATCGGGCTCTACGGAGGCGGGATCGCGTTCAATGACATTGCCGATGCCAAATTGGATGCGGTAGAGCGGCCCGAGCGGCCGATCCCAAGTGGGAGAGCATCCCGCAAGGGCGCGGTTCTCCTGGCCTCTTCGCTGTTGGTAATGGGCGTTTTGGCCGCCTATCAGGTCAATCTTTACGCAGGGGTGTTGGCCATGGCTGTGGCGCTTTGTGCCCTGCTTTACGACTATTGGGGCAAGCATCAAGCGATTTGGGGACCAATCAACATGGGCTTGTGTCGGGCGGGTAATCTCTTGCTCGGCGTGGCGATAGCTCCGCAAGTCCTGGGTCAAGCCTGGCTCATGGGCCTGCTCCCACTCGCCTACGTGGCAGCGATCACGGTGGTGAGCCGCGGAGAGGTGCACGGAAAAAATCAACCGGCCCTATACCTCGGCTTGGGAATGTACGCCTCAATGGTGCTTGTCATTTTTCTGCTAGCAAAAAATAAAAATCCCGATTTCTGGCAGGTTATTCCTTTTCTGGCCTTGCTCTCTTACATGATTTTTCCACCGCTGATCCGCGCCATTCGGACGCAAGCCCCCCAACTCATCGGAAAATCCGTCAAAGCGGCCGTGATCTCCCTCATCATCGTGAATGCTTCGCTAGCGGTGGCCTTTGAAGGGTGGGTGATGGGGTTGCTCATTCTTGCCCTTTTGCCCTTATCGCTAGGATTGGCCAAAGCATTTGCCGTCACGTAATGAGAGATTCAGAAAAATTTTTATCTGTCAAGACCTATTACTCCATGATGAATACCATTTTGCAGCAGTCCTTTTCGGTCTCCTTTCAGTATCCGGTTTGTTTCACAGAAAATCTTTTTTCTGTTGATAATCCCTTATTTTTGGAGGTCCTGGAACAGGGCAAACCTGCCAAAACCTACTTTGTGATTGACCACGGCGTGGCGGACGCTTTTCCAGATTTGATCGAGCAGATCAACAGCTACGCCGCCCATCACGCCTCCCGATTTTTTCTGTGCGCCGAGCCGCTGATCGTACCGGGGGGAGAGGCTTGCAAAAATGACGCGGACATTTACCAGCAAGTGGTCGCCGCCACGCATGAATTTGGCATTGATCGTCATTCCTATATCGTGGCGATTGGGGGAGGGGCAGTCTTGGATATGGTGGGCTTTGCGGCGGCGATCTCGCATCGGGGCATTCGCCTGATTCGGATTCCGACCACAGTGCTTTCGCAAAATGACTCCGGAGTAGGCGTCAAAAACAGCATCAATTTCTTTGGCAAGAAAAATTACCTCGGGACGTTTACCACGCCGGTGGCGGTTTTGAATGATTTCCATTTTCTGAAAACCTTGGATGATCGGGATTGGCGAGCAGGCATTGCCGAAGCCTTAAAAGTCGCCCTGATCAAGGATCTCAAGTTTTTCGAATGGCTGGAAACCCAGGCAGCAGCGCTGGCCAGGCGGGAGATGGAGCCGATGAAGGCGCAAATCATCCACTGTGCGAACATGCACATGGACCACATCGCAGGCCCGGACCCCTTTGAGTTTGGGTCTTCCCGGCCTTTGGACTTTGGACATTGGGCCGCGCACAAGCTGGAGCACCTGAGCCATTATCGCATTCGGCATGGGGAAGCGGTCGCCATTGGCATTGCCTTAGACTGCGCCTACTCCCATCTGCTGGGCTGGATCAGCCGAGAAGAGCTAGACCGGATTTTGGTCGTGATTCAGACCCTAGGCTTTTCCCTCTATGAACCCGAGCTTGCAGGTGAATCCCTCGTGCAGGGGCTCCGTGAATTTCAGGAACACCTAGGGGGGGAGCTGACCATCATGCTGCTCGAAAAACTCGGCCAGGGAGTAGAAGTCCATCAGATGGATGAGTCCCTCATTCAAGCCGCCATTCAGATCTTAGAAGCCTATCAGACCGTACCCAATCATTGATCCATGCGCATAGGAGCGTTTCACCTGAGCTACTGCAGCAACATTCACCCCGGAGAAAGTTGGGAAGAGACCTTCGCGAACCTCCGAACCTATATTCCCCAAGTGAGGCACCACCTAGGCGTGGAGGGGGCGTTTGGCATCGGATTGCGGCTCTCCCATGCGGCCAGTTTGACACTGGCCCAGGCTGAGCCGATGCAGGCGTTTCAACGCTGGCTTGCCTCAGCAGATGCCTACGTTTTCACCCTGAATGGTTTTCCCTACGGCAACTTTCATCATACCGTGGTCAAGGACCAGGTACATCAACCCGATTGGACCACAGCAGCCCGCCGGGATTACACCATTCGATCTTTCCAGATTTTGGCCCAATTGCTGCCGGAGGGCGGGCGCGGTGGCATTTCTACTTCCCCGATTTCCTATCGCCATTGGTTTACGGATCAGCAGGCCAAGGAAGCAGCCATGGCCGTAGCGACCCAGCATTTGTTGGAAGTGGTGGCGGAGCTGGCGCGGATCGAATCAGCAACGGGCAAATGGTTGCATTTGGATATCGAGCCAGAGCCGGATGGGCTCTTGGAAAACTCCGATGAAGTGCTCTGGCTTTTTCGAGCATGGCTCTTGCCCCAAGGCATCCCGTGGCTAGCCCAACAAATGGAGGTGAGCGCCGAAGAAGCGGAGGCCATGATTCGGAGATACCTCCAGGTATGCTACGATGTCTGTCATTTTGCGATCGTTTACGAGGAGCCGACCGAGACCTTCCAAAAATGGGAGGCCGCTGGCATTCAGGTGGGAAAAATCCAGCTTTCTGCCGCCCTGCAAGTCCATTTGACCTCAGACCGCTCGGACATCAAAAGCCAGTTGCTTCCCTTTGCCGAATCGACCTACCTGCATCAAGTAGTGGGCAGGAAAGATCAGGATACGTTGATTTCCTACTCCGATTTGCCCCATGCCTTGGACAGCATTCAAGCCGCGCAAGAGCAGGAGTGGCGGATTCATTTTCACGTGCCGCTTTTTGTGAAAGAATATGGGCAGTTCTTTTCCACGCAGGCACAAATTGAGCGGGTCTTGGATTATTTGAGGCAAAACCCTTCTTTGTGCGAGCACCTCGAAGTGGAGACCTACACCTGGGAGGTGTTGCCTCCAGATATGCAGGTGAAGCTGGATGAATCGATCAGCCGGGAACTAGACTGGGTGATGAAAAGATTGTGATGAAATGAAAAAAACGGTCGTTATCAATATCGTAGCCCTTTCCTCCCGCTTGATCGGCGAGCACACGCCTTTTCTGAAAAGCTGGATCGAGAGCAAGCAAAAAGCCATCATCGAGCCGGTATTACCCGCCGTGACTTGCTCCGCTCAGTCGGTATATTTGACCGGAAAAATGCCCGCTGAGAACGGAATCGTGGGAAATGGCTGGTATTTTCGGGATGAATGTGAAGTCAAATTCTGGCGACAGTCCAATCGGCTGGTGCAGGCACCGAAAATCTGGGATAAGCTGAAAGCTGAAAATCCCGCCTTCACCTGTGCCAACCTGTTTTGGTGGTACAACATGTACTCCTCGGTGGATATTGCGGTGACACCTCGCCCGCTCTATCCCTCAGACGGGCGCAAGCTCCCCGATTGCCATTCGCAGCCCATGGACCTGCGCGACGAGCTTCAAGCAGAGCTCGGTCAGTTCCCGCTTTTCTCTTTTTGGGGACCCAAGGCGAATATCTCCGCGAGCCAGTGGATTGCCAACTCTGCCAAAAAAGTGGATCAACGCTACGGTCCCACCTTGGCCCTCATTTACCTGCCTCACTTGGACTATGGGTTGCAAAAGTATGGATTGGATTTTTCGAAAATCGGGAAGAGCCTGCATGAAATAGATTTGGTCGCCCAAGATTTGATTACCTACTTCGAACATCAAGGGGCCGAAGTGCTGCTCCTCTCCGAATATGGCATTACCAATGTGTCTCAGCCCATTCACATCAATCGCATATTGAGAGCTGCGGGCTGGATTCAGGTGAAAGATGAGTTGGGGCTAGAAACCCTCGACGCGGGTACTTCTCAGGCTTTTGCCATCGCCGATCACCAACTCGCTCATGTGTATGTCCAGGATCCGACCATCTATGAGCAGGTGAAAACTCTCCTGGAAAAGACCCCCGGCATCGAGCTGCTGCTAGACAAGGCGGCCCAAAAGGAATACGGCCTGAACCACGACCGCGCGGGCGATCTGGTCGCGGTGGCTGATCAGGATGCTTGGTTCACTTACTATTTTTGGTTGGAGGATGCCAAGGCGCCCGACTACGCACGCTGTGTAGATATTCACCGCAAGCCAGGGTACGACCCGGTCGAATTGTTTTTGGATCCCAAGCTCACCGCTCCCCTGCTCAGCGTGGGGGCCAAATTGCTAAAAAAGAAGCTGGGCTTTCGCTACCTGATGGATGTGATTCCGCTGGATGCGACTTTGGTGAAAGGCTCCCACGGGCGCATCCCCAAGGAAGATGAAGATAAGCCCATTTTCGTGGCAAACCATCAGCTACTCGACGCCAAAGCCATCGCGCCTACCACGGTATTCGACCTGATCTACCGCGCCGTCAAGGATTGACTCCCCACAGAAAACTGTCCTGCTGCCATTGTCCTGCCACCGAAGAACAGGAAGCGATGGGCGGGCGGTTTTCAGTGGCTCATTCGGGCGCAACCTCCCCCGCATACCCCACTTCCGTGCCCACAAACACGATCACCCAGGCGCGGAGGTCCGATAGGCTGCGCAGCAGCTCACTTTGCAGGTAGCCGCGTAGCTGCGTCTGGGCTTCGCCCGCCACCTCATCGAGGCGCTGGGCGTCTTTTTTCTTCAGGTATTTCAATTCAAAGGCAAACTGATGCGGGGCGGGAAAGGGCTCGCGTCGTTGCAGCAATAGGTCCACGTATTTCTGCTCAAACTCTGGCTCCGACCGGATGAAGTAGAGCTGCGAGGCATGTAGGTAGCTCACCAGGATGGCCTTGACGGTACTTTCGTTGAAGGGCATCCAATCGCGGTTGGAGAGCTTGTGCAGGGTGTCAGATACCAAAGCCAGCAGGGGATAGGGATCATTGTGGCGGGCCAGGGTGCGTACCGCCCCTTGTACGTCCAGTGAATTGGGCGTATCGACGAGCTGCTCACCCAGCAAATCGGCGAAGTACTGATAGTACAGCTTCTCGATCACCTTGTTGGGAATCCCCAGGATAGCCTCGCCCAGGTCCTGCCCCTTGATGGTTAGCATGCCCGAATAATAAAGCAAGCTGAGGAAATCGACGTCGGTGAAGGTCTTCTCGAAACTGAACTGCGCGGTGATTTGGGTGCGGATCTCGCGGGTCTCCAGCAGCTGTTGCAGCAGCTCGAAGTGGCGCTCCTCCTTGCCCCCCAGGCGAAACAACTGCCGGATGCGCCCGTAGTCCGAGGCGATGTTGGTGTCGAGCATCTGCTTGGGATACGCGCTACTGCGCTGGTATGCGGACGTAAAATACAGCACCATATCGGGGTTGTAGAGGCTTTGAACCTCTTCTTCGGCAAAGCGGTAACCATTGTACCAGCCCTGCAGGTCCTGCATGACCTCCTTCACGCCATCAGCCGTTACACCTACTTCATGCAGCATCGCTTCGACCTCTTGCGGCCTGAATCCCATCAACTCCGCCAGCAAGGCATCTCGGCTGAAATCAGCCCCAATATTGAAGCCCGAAGTCAGGCTGTCGAGCGTCACCGGCGAGACCCCGGTCATGAAGATGCGCGCTACTGTACCCTGCTTGGTGGCGGTCTTGATGCTTTCGTAAAATTTGCGCACGTAGCCGGTGCCAGTCACAATCGCTTCA
>CAYVAP010000020.1:14739-17236 GCA_964449365.1 uncultured Bacteroidia bacterium | reverse complement strand
ACTTCTCGCAGCGCAGCGATCTCACTTCTCGCAGCGCAGCGATCTCGCTTCTCACCTCTCAAGCGGCATCCTTCCTTTTCTACGCCAGTTTCTTCTCTCTGCGGGCCATTTCAAGTGGAAATGGCAGAACGAGGCGCGCCATCAGCCGAATATTGGGACGCGAAGGAAAACTGTCCTACACCCAAAAAGAATTGGGACGCGGCAAATGTGCCGCGATTGTCCCAACTTTGAGACCATGACCTTCTGGAAAAGTATCCATCCATTCATTGCTCTCACGGCTTACCTGACCTTGGTAGGCTGTCAGACTGATGCCGGAAGCCAAGCCAAGGCCGAAGCCTTGACCTCTAGCAACCCTTAGAGAGGGACATCCCTTCCCCTCACCCCATGCAAGGGCAGGCGTCATCTCAGCCCGTGCTATCCCAATCTATCCTGCGTAGGCCACGCCTACCTTTTCTGCTTGCAAGCGCAGTTGCAGCTCATCGAGCACCGCAGGATCTTCGATGGTCGAGGGCATGGAGAACTCCTTGCCGTCAGTCATGGCGCGCATCACTTTACGCAAAATTTTACCCGAGCGGGTCTTGGGCAGGCGCTGCACGATGATGGCGCGCCTGAAGCTCGCCACGGCTCCCACCTGATCGCGCACCGCTTGGACCAGTTGCTTTTCCAGGGTGGCAGGGTCGGCCTCTACCCCACCCTTCAGCACCACAAAGCCCACGGGTACCTGTCCCTTGAGTTCGTCTTCGATGCCGATCACGGCACACTCGGCCACGTCGGGATGCATCGCCACCACTTCCTCCATCTCAGCGGTAGAGAGGCGATGCCCCGCCACGTTGATCACGTCGTCGATGCGCCCAGTGATGAAGACGTAGCCTTCCTCGTCGATGTAACCCCCGTCGCCGGCCAGGTAATAGCCCGGATAGCGGTTGAGGTATCCCGTTTTGAAGCGCTCGTTGTTGCGCCAAAGCGTGAGCAGGCAACTAGGCGGCAAGGGCAATTTGATGACCACCGCTCCTTCCTGGTTGGCCCCTAGTGGGTTGCCCTCGGGATCAAGGATCTGAATGTCATAGCCACAAACGGGCCTGGTAGCCGAGCCAGGCTTGGTGGGCAGCAGGCCATAGCCCGCCATGTTGGCCAGCATGGGCCAGCCCGACTCGGTCTGCCACCAGTGATCGACCACGGGCACATCGAGCAGGTTGCGCGCCCACTCGTAGGTAGCCACGTCGCAGCGCTCGCCGGCCAGAAACAGGTATTTCAGGCTGGGGGTGGCGTATTCTTCTTTGAAATGTCCGTGCGGGTCTTCCTTTTTGATGGCGCGAATGGCCGTCGGCGCAGTGAAGAGCACCTTGACTCGGTGCTCCTGAATGATGCGCCAGAAAGTGCCGGCGTCGGGGGTCTTGATGGGCTTGCCCTCAAACATGATGGTGGTGCAGCCTTGCAGCAGCGGCGCATAGATGATGTAGCTGTGGCCTACCACCCAGCCTACGTCAGAGGCGGCCCAGAACACGTCGCCGGGATCAACGTCGTACACGGCTTTCATGGAATACTTGAGGGCCGTCGCATGGCCGCCGTGGTCGCGCACGATGCCCTTGGGCTTGCCCGTGGTACCCGAGGTGTAGAGGATGTACAGCGGATCGATGGCATCGACGGGCACCACTTCGGCTGGCTCGGCACCGGCCATCAGGTCGTTCCAATCGTGGTCGCGCCCGGCGTCCAGTTCGCAGGGGATCTCCGGGCGGCGGTACATCACCACGCCCTGGCTGGGAGTATGCGTTGATTCGCGCAGGGCTTGGTCAATGATGGGCTGGTAGTCAATCTTGCGGGCAATCTCGATGCCGCCGCTAGCCGCGATGATAACCTTGGGCTGGGCATCGTCGATGCGAATGGCCAACTCGTGAGCAGCAAAGCCCCCAAAGACCACTGAGTGAATCACGCCCAGGCGGGCACAGGCCAGCATAGCGATGGCCGCCTGCGGAATCATGGGCATGTAGATGATGGCCGTGTCGCCTTTTTGAAGGCCCAGTTTTTTCAAGCCACCGGCAAAGCGCGCCACTTCATCGCGCAGTTGGCGATAAGTGTAGGTGACTTGGTTGCCCGTCGCGGGCGAATCCCAGATCAGGGCGGGCTGCTCGGCGCGGCCATGCAGCACGTGATAATCCAGCGCCAGGTAGCTGGTGTTGAGCTTGCCCCCTTTGAACCAGCGATAAAATCCCTGCTCATTCTGGGTCAAGCCCTGCGGCGGCAACTTAAACCAGTCGAGGTTTTTAGCCTGCTCTAGCCAGAACGCCTCTGGCTGCTCGATGCTGTTGCGGTAGTGATTGTAGTAGTCGCTCATATGTTTAGGTGCGGATGGTTAAAGGCTACAAACATCTAAATATGTCTATAGATAAAGCTAGCGCATTTGACATCAAAAAGCAATGCGAAAAGGCAGGGTCGAGGGAGATAGGGGTTAGTGTGCCTCTGCATGCAGCGTTCTGGTTTCTCGCGGAGACGCTAAGGC
>CAYVAP010000020.1:13145-14639 GCA_964449365.1 uncultured Bacteroidia bacterium | reverse complement strand
GCAAAGTCTCGCGGTGAACCATCTCTCCGCGTTGCCTCCGCGTGAATCACCCCAATCCCGTTCTGGTTTCTCGCGGAGACGCTAAGGCGCAAAGTCTCGCGGTGAACCATCTCTCCGCGTTGCCTCCGCGTGAATCACCCCAACCTCGCGTACACCCCCAGCTTGTACGCATTGAAAATCGCTACTGGCGCATAGCCACTCCGCAGCCACAGGCGTAGCCCGGGCTTTAGCAGCCAAAAACCAGCTTTTACCAGCCCTAGCAGACCGTGCTTTCGCAGCCGCTCGACGGTACTCAGCAGCAAAATGCCATCGGCAAAATGCGGCGGCAGGTCGAACTCGCGCTGGATCCGCGCCAGGTTGATTAGGGCGCGTTCGTTTTTTTGCAGAAAGATGCCGTTGGTCTCGAGGTCGTCATGGCGCAGGGGGTTGTCGATCTGCTGCAAGGGGATGCCCGCTTCCTCCAGCCGGAAGCCGAAGAGGGTGTCCTCGTGTCCGTATTGGCGCAGGCGCTCGTCGAAGCCGATCGCCAACATGATCTCGCGGCGCACCATGAAGTTGCTCGTCTTGAAAGACTGGTAGGGCTGCTGTTGGCGCTGGGTCAGGGGGGGAGTCTCGCGGGTGATGCCGTAGCGCCAGTGCAGGCGGCGCTTACGTGCGGGCGGCTGCGGATCGTACACGTGCCCGCCACAGACTACGCTTGCACCCGCCTGGGCAAGAGCCAAATAATTCGCCAAAAAATCATCGCTCACCAGGCTCATGTCGCTATCGAGGAAGATCAGATAGGGCTCGGTAGCAGTTTGGGCCAATAGGTTGCGGATGCGGGCTCTGCCTACATTTTCGGGCAAAATTTGATAATTTATCCCCTGCCATTGGCTTAGCTCAACATTGCGGGCCTGCCACTCGGGCTCAGAGGCGTCATCCAGGGCTACGATTTCGACGGTCGCGGGCAAGTCAGCCGCTTGATGCAGCAATCCCCGCAGCAGGGAGCATACGTCGTAATTGTAAATGGGTAGGCATACGCTGAGCATGCCGCAAAATGGAGATTTTTTCGGAAAGGCGGTGTTATCGCAAGTGTAGCACGTTTTCCTGCACGGTGCGCGCACATAGCCCCGAGACCTACGTTGCACCCAGCTGAGTTCTCTTTGCAGGCGGCCCATATGTCGCTTGGGTGCGACCAGATAGCCAAAAGGCGTCTTGCCAGGCTCGTCGCTGAAGCGCAGCGGCTGTCCGTCGAGGTGGGTCAGTTGGTAGCCTAGTTCTTCCAGAATAAGCTGTCCTGGTGCCCAATCCCAGGCAGGGATGAAACGGTTGAGGGCGATCAGGGCGTCGACTTCACCCAAGACGAAAGCAATGACTTTGTTGGAAATGCACCCCGTGGCTACGATCTGCTCATGACCTAGCCCCAGGCTAGCGTAGATGCGCTGAAAGGTAGGGGGCATATACTGCCGGTGATGGGCAAAGCGCAGGTACTGCCAGCGGCGCAGAGGCGGTGGA
>CAYVAP010000020.1:9305-13135 GCA_964449365.1 uncultured Bacteroidia bacterium | reverse complement strand
GGGTCTTTTCCAGAGCATGCAGGTACACGCCCTGCCCTTTGATGGCATAGATCATCAGGTTGCGCTGCGGGTCGAAAATCAGCGCGAGTTTGATCTCACCGTGGTTTTCGTAGTAAGCTGCCTGGAAAGCAAAGCCGCTCTTGCGCTTGAGATATGAATTGGTACCGTCTAGCTCATCGATGATCAACCCTCGCTCGCCCTGGATACGCTGCCCTTGGGTCTCTTCCGTCAGTAAAAACAAACTTGCATCATGGCGGCGCACTTGCTCACATACCCATTGGCTGACCTCTAGGTCTACCTCCGTTACCACGGTGCCATCAGCCTTGGTGTAGACAGGCACCGAGCGACCCAGATAATCAAGCATAATGCGACCAGCCCCGCGGGCTACATGTTGCAGAAAGAAGAGCATGTCTTGCATAGCGTATATTGAGCGATCCTGATTTTTTCAAGTTACAACTTCCTCCGTATTACTCCTCAATCTTCTTGAGAATGGTTAGGATTCTGGGATCAATGGGCCAAGGTGGGTTTAAAATAGATTAGTCCCTCCAAGGGGAGGGACTAATACACAAACAAAAACACAACCCAAATTAACCTAAATCTATGAATCCAACGAAAAATGATGCTACTACCGGAGGGGCGTTCGCATGTTAAATTTTCTGACCATTCCGTTTTCGAGCAATGGTTTTTGCGGCTCTTTTCACCCCCATAACTCCCTCAAAGGAGCATGGCAGCAAGGTTGAGCTTTGCTCAACCGAAGAGAATACTCCTTTACCATGGAAGCAATTTGAGGAGAAGCCCCCTAGGAGACAAACCGAGGCAGTAGAGGACCAAACGGACGTAATGTATGGTGCCGCAGCCACATAAAGGGTTGGGAGGGAAATGAAGTTTCGCTGGCTGAGAAGTGTATCTCATCTCTTTCTCTCGATGCTATCCTCTGATAATAAGCTGGTTAAGAAAAAGGGATGGCTTGACCTCTTGCGCAGTGTGTAGCCTCACTTCTGAGATCGGGAGATGTAACAAAACGAGATAGTTTTACGCCTGGTACCAAGAAATGTCCCTGGCTATGAATTTTCTTGCACCTGCGGCAGTTCAGCCGGAGCGACGATGAGCCTCGCAGCGTCAGTGATGATTCATCAGCGAGGGTAGATCCTTGATGCCATCGATGATAAGGTCGGGGCAAATGCTAGACTTGCGAACGTAGTTTTCGTTGTACTTGCCGCTGCGCGCCAAGACTCCCAACAGGCCGCAGGCTTGGGCTCCGCCCACGTCGGAGTCGATATCGTCGCCTACCATAGCGACCTCTCCTTTTTGCAGGCCCAGGCTAGCGACGCCCAGTTCGAAGAAGCTGGGCATGGGCTTACCGATCACCATGGCCTCCGTGCCGGTGGCATATTCTAGCGCAGCCACAAAGCCGCCGATCCCCAGGCGCAGTCCTTGGGGCACCTTCCAAAAGCGCCCCTTGTGCAGCGCGACCAACTGGGCACCGTTTAGCACCATATGAAAAATGCGATTGAGCAAGGGGTAATCCCATCGGTCGCCAATCTCGCCGATCAATACCGCCTCAACCGACTCGTCGTCGGGGGCCAGGTAATCAGCAAATTCTTCGGCCACCTCGGGGTTGAGCACTGCTAGGCAGTTGTGGAGGTTTTGCTGCTTGAGATAGGTGCGCGCCGCCACCGTGGCGGTGAAGACCTCCGAAGGTTCGGCCGGTACCCCCAATTGCTTTAGCTTGGCCATCACCGCCGAGAGCGGGCTAGCCGAGGTGTTGGTCACAAAGCGAATCGGGATTCCCTCTTGTTTCATCCGCTTGATCGTTTCGACGGCACCAGGAACTGCCTGGTCGCCTACGTAGATCACGCCGTCGAGGTCAAACAGAAAACCTTTTATATTTTTGAGAACTCTCATATACCAAAATTTTAGTACTACCAATCTATTAGTTATACTGGTTTGAGAAACCTTCGGGGCAGAAAGATGGGATGATTTTTGGTATAATTCGTCCTGGCTAAAGTCCTGATGGTGAAGACAGAAATCTTCGATCGCCCCTAAATACGATACCTGAAAATATCGATCTAAGAACCTATTTTTACGACAATTGTCGTAAAAACATTTGTATCTACGACATGCGTCGTTTATCTTTGTCTCATCATCACAGCAGAGAGAATTAACAATTAGATATTCGTCATTCGAAATGGTCATACGCACCCGATTCCGAATCACGAATTCCCAATAACGAATTAAACTCCCCGCTCATGCCCGCTTCCCCCTCTGACGCCGAACTGGACATTTTGCAAGTGCTGTGGCAGCACGGCCGCTGCACGGTGCGCTTTATCCACGAGCAGATCGCAGCCCGGCGCGAGGTGGGCTACACCACGACCCTAAAGCAGCTACAACGCATGACCGAAAAGAAATTCGTCCAGCAGCACAAGACAGGAAAATCACATGAATACACGGCCCTGCTCCCCGAGCAGGAAGTCAAAGGCTCGCTGGTACAGCGCCTGATCGATACGGCCTTTCAAGGCTCGACCCAAGAGATGTTGCTCCACGCCCTAGGCCAGGGCAAAGCACCCACTGACGAAGAATTGGAAGCATTGGAGGCGTGGATCAAGCAGCAAAGAGACAGTGAACAGTGATCAGTGAACAGTGATCAGTAGGGTGATCAGTGATCGAGGTGATCGGATCACCCTGATCACCCCCGATCACCCAGACCACCCCGATCACCCCCGATCACCCAGATCACCCCGATCACCTATATGA
Organism: uncultured Bacteroidia bacterium; assembly: GCA_964449365.1. Lineage (GTDB taxonomy): Bacteria > Bacteroidota > Bacteroidia > J057 > J057 > CAYVAP01. The sequence goes on along the minus strand of CAYVAP010000020.1, from coordinate 10,381 downwards.
AAGGGGCATAGGAGGCTTCGGCACCGAACACCAAACGCAAAACACAAAACACAAAACACAAAACACAAAACTATGTCTCTCATCGACGCTCTGGGCTGGACCCTGCTGCATAGCTTGTGGCAAGGAGCCATGCTGGCCCTGCTGTATGGCCTGCTGCGCTGGTGCTTGCGGGCCCAGCGCCCACAACTGAGGTATGCGCTGGGCCTGATCACGCTGGCGGCGCTGCCGATCTGGGCGGGGCTGACGCTTTGGCAACTGTGGCCTAGCGAGCTGGTACCGCTATCGGCCAGCCAAGGCACCACGCAGACCACCCCTGCCACCGACATGGAAGCGCTGCTGCCCCTGCTGACCCAACCAACCGCCACAGGCGAGGCAGAGACCCTCTCCTGGCAAGATCGCCTGCGCCCTGCCCTGCCCTACCTGGGCTTGGGCTACCTGCTGGGCCTCAGCCTCATGGCCCTGCGCTGGACGGGGGGACTGTGGCAAATTCACCGCTTGCGCCGAAGCGCCACGGCCGGGCCTGCTGAGTGGCAAACCCAATTAACTCAATGGCAGCGCACGCTGGGCCTACGACGCCCGGTGCGCTTGCTGATATCGCATAATCTATCTGCGCCGGCCACGGTCGGCTTCTGGAAACCTGTGATCCTGATTCCGGCCAGCCTGCTGACCGGTCTGAGTCCTGCGCAGTGGGAGGCCATCCTGCTGCACGAGTTGGCCCACATTCACCGGGCCGATTATCTGACCCGTATGATCCAGTCCTGGATTGAGATCCTGTTCTTTTATCACCCACTGATTGGGTGGGTAGGAAGCGACCTGATGCATGAGCGGGAAGCCTGCTGTGATGATCAGGCGGTGGGGGCCTGCGGCGACGCTGTACGCTACGCCTTGGCCCTGACCTCCCTGCAACGTATGTGTCATCCTTCTAATCTACGATTTGTCATAAACCTTCAAAACAAACGATCGTCTTCTTTCGCGCGCCGCATGCAGCGGCTTTTTGCGCCACCTGCTCCGACCGCTTCGCCCAAACGGCGGCTGCTGCTGACCATGCTGCTGATGGTCAGCGTGGCGGCCTTGGG
>CAYVAP010000020.1:8533-9295 GCA_964449365.1 uncultured Bacteroidia bacterium | reverse complement strand
GCTGGACCCGCGCCCGCCTCGACGCCAAGGTCGCCGAACTAGCCAAGCGCGACATCGTGCTGCAAATCGACGAGGCCGAGGTAGATGGACAAGGGTTGCTCATCAGGCTTAGCGGCAGCCTTATCATGCCCAATGGCAACTCGGGAAGCTTTTCCTGCCCCAACCTGGGACGCGTCGTTCTGCGCAGCAGCGAGCGCCAGTCACCCAGCATTACGGTGGACTGCAAAGGGGAAAAGCAACCTGCGGCAGAGGGCTTAGATGAAAGCACCCTCTTCATCACCCTTAGCCCTGAGGTCGACCGCAAAGCCATGCAAGCCATCCGTGCCTTGCTGACCGAGCACGGCTATGAGCTCGAGTGGGAAGACCTCCAATACGACCTGACTGGTAAATTGCGCAGCACCCGAGGACGCATTATCGGGCAAGGCAAGACGCTCAACTTTGAGGTTTCGCCGGGTCAGACTGCAACCATCATCCTGCGCCCAGAAAAAAGCGAGGTGAGGGTGAAGCCCTGGCAAGCGGGCGAGCCGCGCGATGTGGGCACTGCGGATTCACTCGATGTATTTACGCATCTGATCAAAACATACGCTTCGGACTCCGTGGTACTGGATGGAAAGCGCATTTCCGTAGCGGCCTTCGAGGCACAAAATCTGCTGCCCCAAGACATCGACCAACTTACCATTTGTCGCCTGGATTCCACGGATGCAAACAGCCCCAAGCGGGTAGAGATTATCACCAAGGCAGCTAACCTTGGACGCCAAAAGG